>NZ_VDFS01000018.1:73254-109380 GCF_006151955.1 Georgenia sp. 311
TCGCGTCGCGCACGTACTGGGCCAGGCCCGGCGCGACGTCCTCGTAGGTCTTGGTGAAGCGCGGGTCGGCGACGTACATGTCCGCCAGGCAGCGGTGGAACTCGGGCGTGAGGTCGTAGAACCGCTCGTGGATCTGCAGCCGGGCGTGCTCGGCGGCGTCCATCGCCTCGGTGCTCGTCGGCGGCAGTCCCGCCTGCATCGCCGCCACGAACTCGGCGTTGACCGCGTCGGTCTCCTCCTTGATCCGCGCCCAGTCCTCCTTGGTGTAGCGCGCGGACCGCTCGCGGGACTGACGCCACGCGTCGGTGTCCCCCCAGCGCTCCTGCGCCTCGGCGGCGTACTCGTCGCCGAACCCGTCACCGAACAGCTCGCGCTGCTCCTCCCTCGTGAGGTCCACTCCGCTCATCTCCTTCTCCAGTGCTCGGTCGATGGCCGTGACGAGATCGTTCATCTCCTCCAGCCGGGACATGACCGCGGCACGCTGGCGCCGCAGGTGCTCCGCGAGGGAGCCGCCCGTGGCGTCGTCGAGCAGGGCGGTGATCTCCTCCAGCGAGAAGCCCAGCCGCCGGTAGACGACGACGTTCTGCAGCCGCACGATGTCCGCCTCGGTGTAGAGGCGGTAGCCCGCGCCGCTGCGCTCGCTCGGGGACAGCAGGCCGATCTCGTCGTAGTGGTGCAGCGTCCGCACCGTCACGCCGAACTGCTCGGCCACCTGGCCCACCGTGAGCACCGTGAGAACCCCTGTCGTGTCGGTCATGGGTCAACCGTGCGCCCTCACGTCGCGTGAGGGTCAAGCCCGATCCTCTCCCGCCACCGGGGCAGGTGCACGGCGCCGGGACACGCGTACCCCGGCCGGGGTCCGAGGACCACCGGCCGGGGTGCGCGCGCATCCGGCTGGTCGCTAGGCGGAGGTCCCGTCGCCGCCGACGCCGTTGGTCCCGGGCGTCGTGCGCGCCGGCACCGTGGCGGTCTCGGCGGGCACCCGGCCGCGGACGAGCTCGAGCAGGTCGATGCCGGTCTGCGCCTTGAGGAGCGTCCCGAGCTCCTGCACGCCCGCCGCCACCTGGTCGGGGAGGCGCGAGGCACCGTCCTTGTCGATGACGGTGATGTCGTCGATGCTGGCGAGCGCGTCGGCGTACGGCTGGGCCATGCGCGGCAGGGCCTCGAGCACCATCTGCAGCCGCGCGGACTCGGGGAACGCCTGGTAGGCGTCCGACTCGGCCTTGATCGCCGCACCGCGCGCCTCACCACGGGCGCGCTCGGCGTCCGCCTCGGCCTCACCGCGGGCGCGCACGCCGTCGGCCTCGGCGCGGGCGAGGGCCAGGGCGCCCTCGGCGCGGCGCTGCTGCTCGACGAGCGCGGCATCGGCCCGGGCCCTCAGGGCCGACGCCTCGGCCTCTGCCTGCGCCGTCGTGCGGTGTGCCTCCGCCTCGGCCTTGCGGATCGCGGTGGTCTTGGCGGCCTCGGCCTCCTGCTCGGAGGCGTACTTGCGGGCGTCGGCCTCCTGCGAGGCCTCGTACTTCTTCGCCTCGGCGGGCTTGCGGACCTCGGTCTGCAGCTCCTGCTCGCGCAGCGCCGCCCGGCGCAGGGCCACCTGCTCCTGCTGGATGAGGACGGACTGCTGGGCCTCCGCCTCGGCCCGCTCCTTGGCGGCTTCGGCCTCGGCCTGTGCCGTTGCCGTCTGCTCGGCGATATGGGCGTTGCGCAGCGCGAGCGCCTTGTTCGACTCGGCGATCTGGACCGCGGCCTCGTTCGAGCGCTCCGTGCTCTCCTGCCGGGCCTGCGCCTCCGCGATCTCCGCGTCGCGCGCGACGGCCGCAGCGCGGGGACGGCCGAGGTTGCGGATGTAGTCCCCGGAGTCCTCCACCGTCTGGATCTCGAAGTTCTCGAGCACGAGGCCGCGCTCGGCGAGCATCGGCACGGCGATGTCCTTGACCTCCTTGGAGAAGTCCTGGCGCTCGTAGAGGATCGACTCGACGGTGAGCGTGCCGGCGATCGTGCGCAGGACACCGACGAGCACCTCGCTCGTCTGCTGCTCGATGACCTGCTCCTGGCTGCGGCCGGCGAAGCGCTGGGCGGCGGCGCGCACCATCCGCTCGGTGCCGCCCACCTTGACGACGGCGATGCTGCGCAGCGTCACGCCGATGCCGCTCTTCGTCGTCGCGTCCTCGGCGGTGACCGGGAAGCTCTGGGAGGCGAGGGACAGCCGCGCGACCTGCTCGAAGACGGGCTTGACGAGCGTGCCGCCGCCGATGACGACCCGCTGCCCCGACAGGTCGGTGGTCTCCTGGCCGGTCTCCGGGTTGATCACCGGCACGCCGCTCTTGCGCCCGGTGATGATGAGGGCCTCGTCGGGCGAGGCGATCTTGAAGCGGACCTTGGCGTAGATGAACCCGATGAGGGTGAGGACCAGGAGCGCCGCGACGACGACGACGGCGATGAGGACGGATCCGGCGAGTTCCATGGGGTCTCCTCGGAGGGCGGGTGACTGGGGTCGTTCGAGGCCCACGAGGACCTGCCGCGGTACCCGGTGTGGGGGTGGGGTAGGGGGCGGCACGGCCACCCTAGCCACGCGTCCCGGTCGTCGGCGCCGTTTCGGGCGTCAGGTGTCGGGGAGTTTCGTTACGATCGCCGGATGACCTCTCAGCTCCCTCTCGGCCTGCGGACGGCGGATGTCGTCGGCGCCGCGGTGACCGGCCTGCTCACCCTCCCCGACCCCGCCCGCCGCAGTCCCGTCGGGCGCTTCGCCCTGCGCACCACGGTCGCCGGGTTCACCGGCGCGACGGTGTGGGTCGGCCTGGGGGAGGACCCCGAGCTCCGTACCGACCTCGCCCGCCGTGCGGGCTTCACCGCGGGGGTGGTCGGCCTCGCCTACGGCGCCGCCGAGCTCGGTGAGCGCCTCGACGCCCTCACCCAGCGCACCCTCGTGCGCTGGGGCGTGCGCCGCCCGCGCGCCGTCATGGCGGTCGCGGGGGCCGGGCTCGCCCTCGTCATGGCCGTGGTCGACCGGCGTGCCGAGAACGCCGCCGCAGCTTCGGGGACCGCCGGGGCCGCGACCGGCGAGACGCCCGACGCAGCCCCGCCGGCCCACTAGCCGCTCGCGCGGCGGGTCTCAGCCCGCCGCGCCCGGCACGTCCTTGCCGTAGGCCAGGCCGCGGCGCGTCTCGCTGTACCCCAGAGAGGTGTACAGGTCGACGGCCCGGCTCTCGTTCTCCATGTCCACCCCGAGGTCGGCGCGCTCGATCCCGTCGGCCCGCAGGGCCTGCATGGTCGCCGCGAGCAGGGCGGAGGCCAGCCCGCGCCGCCGCCACGCGGGCCGCACCCCGAGCAGGTCGGTCCAGCCGGCACTGTAGCCCTGCGGCTCCCAGTCCTGCGTGTAGGCCGAGGTGAGGGAGTAGGCGGCCACCTCCTCGCCGTCGAGCACGACGAAGCTCCAGCCCGGTCGGAAGAACCGGCCGCCGACGCTGTGCCGCTCCCAGTTCTCCTGGGACCGAGGCTCGCTGCCCCAGTGGTGGGCGAACGCCTCGTTGTGGGCCACCCGCAGCCGCTCGCTCAGGCTCGGGTCGAAGGGCACGAGGCGCAGGCCCGCGGGCACCTCGACCGGGGGAAGGTCACCCTCCAGCGGGCGGGTCAGCTCGAGGAAGACGCGCAGCGGGGTGAAACCGGCCCGGTCGAGCAGGCGCATCGTCGCGGTGGCGTCGTCGTCGGTGTGGACGAGCACGCGGCCCGGGGCCTCGCGCCCCGCGGCGGCGATCTTCGTCCGGGCCAGGCGCTCCTGCCAGGCGAGGAGCTCGGCACCGATCCCGCGGCCGCGCCACTGCGGGTCCACCCCGCCCCAGCAGAAGGCCCGCACGGTGCGCACGTCGCCCGGGTTGACCTCGACGTGCCCGAAGGCGCGGGCCACGCCGTCGCCGTCCAGGCCGAGGATGCTGTCGCGGGCCGGGTCCTTCCACGAACCGCCGGTGAGCTCCTCGGCCAGGTCCTCGGGGGTGTGACGCTCGCTCGGCTCGTCCGCGTCCTCGATCGCCCGCACGAGGCGGTGCCACACGGCGACGTCCCCGAGGGCGATCGGACGCCAGGCCAGTCCGGCGACAGGTGCAGGGAAAGTCGTCATGCTCCCGACCCTACGGCCGGCGGCCCTCGGCGGGCACGGGAAAAAACGACGGCGCCGTCCCACAGGGACGGCGCCGGACGAGTCGGGAGTGACGGCTCAGCGTGCGGGGCCGTCCTCGGTGAGGCGGTGCGTCTCGTCCTGGATGGCGGTGGCGACACCCTCGAGGGCCTCGGCGTGCTTGCGCGCGTGGTGCGCGCAGAACAGCAGCTCACCCACGGGGAGCTCCACACGCACGTACGCCTGGGCGCCGCAACGGTCGCAGCGGTCCTGGGCGGTCATGGGGGCGGTCATAGTCGCGTTCACGTCTGCATACAACCACGAACGTCCCGAGATCTTCCCCGGACGGGGGCCTCGTTCGCTCGCAGCGGACCTAGGTCCCTCGCAGAGTGCTCCACATCACGTTATTCGGCGTGGGATCGGCCACCCGCCGGTGCCGCCTGCCCGGTTGGGCACCTCGGCCTTCGTATGATCGCCGGGTGCCCCCCAAGTCGACCGCGTCTCCCGCCCAGTACACCGCTCGACACCTCTCCGTGCTCGAGGGTCTCGAGGCGGTGCGCAAGCGTCCGGGCATGTACATCGGGTCGACCGACTCGCGCGGGCTCATGCACTGCCTCTGGGAGATCATCGACAACGCCGTCGACGAGGCGCTCGAGGGCCACGGTGACGCGATCGACGTCGTCCTCCACCCGGACGGCTCGGTCGAGGTGCGTGACAACGGCCGCGGCATCCCCGTCGACACCGTCGACTCCGTCGGGCTCAGCGGCGTCGAGGTCGTCTTCACCAAGCTCCACGCCGGCGGCAAGTTCGGCAACGGCTCCTACGCCGCCTCCGGTGGTCTGCACGGCGTGGGTGCCTCCGTCGTCAACGCGCTGTCCGCCCGCCTCGACGTCGAGGTCGACCGTGGCGGCAAGACCTACCGGATGACCTTCCACCGGGGTGAGCCCGGCACCTACGACGACCGCGCCGGCGCCGGCCCGGACGCGCCGTTCGCCCCGTTCGTCGAGTCGAGTGAGCTCGCCGTCGTCGGCAAGGTGGCGCGCGGGCGCACCGGCACCCGGGTCCGCTACTGGGCCGACCCGCAGATCTTCCCCTCGACCTCCCAGTTCGGGTACGACGAGCTCGTCACCCGCGCCCGCCAGACGACCTTCCTCGTCCCCGGCCTCACCATCACCGTGCGCGACGAGCGGCGCCTGCCCGGCACCCCCGGCGAGGACGGCCCGGTCGAGGAGGTGTTCCGCCACGACGGCGGTGTCGTCGACTTCGCCGACTTCCTCGCCACCGACCCGCCCGTCTCCGACGTCCTGCACCTCACCGGGTCGGGCACGTTCATGGAGACCGTCCAGCAGCTCGACTCCTCGGGGCACCTGCGCCCCAAGGAGGTCGAGCGCACGTGCGAGGTCGACATCGCGCTGCGCTGGGGCCAGGGCTACGAGACCGACGTGCGCTCCTTCGTCAACATCATCGCTACCCCCAAGGGCGGCAGCCACCTCACCGGCTTCGAGCAGGGGCTCGTCAAGACGGTGCGCAAGCAGATCGACGCCAACGCCCGGCGCCTCAAGGTCACCGCCAAGGACCCGAAGATCGATAAGGACGACGTCCTCGCCGGCCTCACCGCCGTCGTCACCGTCCGCCTGCCCGAGCCGCAGTTCGAGGGCCAGACCAAGGAGATCCTCGGGACCGCGCCGGTCCGCGGGATCGTGTCCTCCGTCGTGGACAAGCAGCTCACCGAGATCCTCACCTCGCCCAAGCGGCAGGACAAGGTGCAGGCGACCGCCGTCCTGGAGAAGGTCGTCGGGGAGATGCGCGCCCGCGTCCAGGCACGGCTCACCAAGGAGATCTCCCGCCGGAAGAACGCGCTGGAGAGCTCGCGACTGCCCGCCAAGCTCGCCGACTGCCGCACCGACGACATCGAGCGCTCCGAGCTGTTCATCGTCGAGGGGGACAGCGCGCTCGGCACTGCCAAGCTCGCCCGCTCGAGCGACTTCCAGGCATTGCTGCCGATCCGCGGGAAGATCCTCAACGTCCAGAAGGCGTCCCCGGCCGACATCCTGCGCAACGCCGAGGTCGCCTCGATCATCCAGGTCATCGGCGCCGGCTCCGGCCGCACCTTCGACCTCGACGCCGCGCGCTACGGCAAGGTCATCCTCATGACCGACGCCGACGTCGACGGCGCCCACATCCGTACCCTCCTGCTCACCCTGTTCTTCCGCTACATGCGCCCCCTCGTCGAGGCCGGCCGCGTGTTCGCCGCCGTCCCGCCGCTGCACCGCGTCGAGATCGCCGGCTCGGGCGGCAAGAAGGGGGAGAAGATCTACACCTACTCCGAGGCCGAGCTCCACCAGCTGCTGCGCAAGCTCGAGCGCCAGGGCAAGCGCTACAAGGAGCCCATCCAGCGGTACAAGGGTCTGGGGGAGATGGACGCCGACCAGCTCGCCGAGACGACGATGGACCCCGCCCACCGCACCCTGCGGCGGGTGAGCATGGCCGACGCCGATGCGCTGGCCGAGGCCGAGCGCGTCTTCGAGCTGCTCATGGGCAACGACGTCGCGCCGCGCAAGGACTTCATCGTCGCCGGCGCGGCCCAGATCGACCGCGAGCGCATCGACGCCTGATCTGAGCGGCCGCCGACCACACCATAGGATCGTGGACATGCCCGAACTGCTCCCCGACCGCGCCGCGCCTCCGGCCGAGGCGACCGTTCCCGGCGACCACCTCGGACTCGTGTGGCGTGCCCTCACCCCCGACGACGCCGACCAGGTCTACGCGCTCGTCGAGCGTTGCGAGGACGTCGACCAGCCCACGATGCGCACCGGCCGGTCGCGCGTCGTCGAGATCCTCGCCCGGCCCTCCACCGGGATGAAGGCCGACAGCCTCGGAGGCTTCGACACCACCGGCGAGCTGCGCGCCGCCGCGTTCGTCCACTCCCCGCTCGGCGACGAGACCCACGCCCGCGTCTTCATCGCCGCCTCGGTGGATCCCTCGTGGCGCGGCCGCGGGATCGGCCGTGCGCTCCTCACCTGGCAGGACGACCGCGCCCGGCAGATCCTCGCCACCCTCGACCCCTCGCTCCCGGGCCGCATCGCGGCCTACGTCGACGAGCGGCTCGAGGACAGGCGCCGGCTCTACGCCGCAGCCGGCTTCAGCCCCAAGCGCACCTTCCGCGAGATGCGACGCCCGCTGACCGAGGAGCCCGAGGCCACGAAGGTCCCCGAGGGCTACGAGATCCGCCAGTGGACCCCGGAGCTCGACGAGGCCGTGCGCCTCGCGCACAACGAGGCGTTCCGTGACCACTGGGGCTCCCAGCCCGTGGACGAGGACACGTGGGCCGCGCGGGAGCACGAGCTCGAGCCGGCGTGGAGCGTCGTCGCCGTCCACGTCGAGTCGGGGACGATCGCCGGCTACGCGCTCACCGCCCGTCACGAGCACCAGTGGGAGGCGCTGGGGCACAGCGAGGGTTACACCGAGCTGCTCGGCGTCCTGCGCGAGCACCGCGGCACCGGGGTGGCGCGCGCGCTGCTCAGCTCGGTCCTCGGCGCGCTCTACCGCGACGGGATCGAGGTGGCCGCCCTCGACGTCGACATGGAGAACCCCTCGGGCGCGCACCAGTTCTACGAGCGGATGGGCTACCGTCCGGGCGCCGCCCGGATCCTCTACACGATCGAGGTGTGAGGTTTCCCCTACCGGCCACCGTCGGTAGGCCGAAGCCCGGTGACAACGTATCGTCGGACCATGCTCGAGCACTTCGGCGACGCCCCGCGCACCCCGGCGGAGGGCGTCGGGGACGCCGGTGCCCCTTGGCCCCACCCCGAGCTGCCGCACGGCCACGACCTGCGCTGGCGTGAGCTGACGCTCGCCGACAACGATGCTCTCGTCGCCCTCCTGGGCCGCATCGAGGAGCACGACAACCCGCCGTACCGCACCACTGCCGAGGAGTCGGCGGAGACGTTCGTCCAGGTGGGCGCCGACGTCGGGACGGCGCGGACCATCGCCGTCGACGCCGACGGCGTGCCGCGGGCCTACGCCATCGTCCGCGTCCGCCCGACCGCGGGCACCTGCCGGGCGCTGTGCGACGGAGGCGTGGACCCGCAGTGGCGCCGGCGGGGAATCGGCACGACGCTCCTGCAGTGGCAGCTCGCTGCGGCCCGCTCGATCCTCGACGACGCCGGGTACGCGAGCGCACTCGCCGTCGTCCACGTCGAGGACGACATGACCGACTTCCAGGACATGCTGCGGCTCGCCGGCTTCGTGCCCACCCGCTTCTACACCGAGATGCGGCGCGACCTGTCGCTGCCGCTGCCCGAGGTGGAGGCGAAGGGCAAGATCAGCGTGGAGCCGTGGGACGCCGCCCTCGAGGACGCCGTGCGCCGTGCGCACAACGACGCGTTCGCCGGGCAGTGGGGCGCCGAGCTCCACACGCCCGAGACGTGGATGCAGGGCCGGACGTATTTCGCGCCGTCGTGGAGCTTCGTCGCCCTCGACCGGACGAGCGACCGCGCCCGCGTGGCCGGGTACCTCATCTCGGGGCGTTACGAGGGGGACTGGGCCGCCCAGGGGTGGACCGAGGGCTACACCGAGCTGCTCGGCGTCCGCGAGGAGTGGCGCGGGATGCGGGTGGCGACGGCGCTGCTGGTCACCGCGATGCGCGCCTATGCCGCCGACGGCATGCAGTACGCGGGCCTGGGGGTCGACTCCCCGGAGCCCGGCGGCGACTTCGGCCTGTTCGGCAACCTCGGGTACGAGCCGACCCGCCACTCCCTCATGTTCACCCGCGCCGTCTAGCTCGAGCCCGCCCACCCGCGCGCAGCCTCAGCCGAGCCCTCCGCCAGCCCCAGCCCCGCCCTCCGCCGCGAGAGCCGACTTGTGCGCGAGAGCCGACTTGTGCGCGAGAGCCGACTTGTGCGCGAGAGCCGAGTTCCGCGAGAGCCGAGTTCCGCGCGAGAGCCGACTTGTGCGCGACAGCCGGGTTCCTCGCGAGAGCCAGCCTTGTAGAAGTCTGCTGTCGCGCGGAACTCGGCTCTCGGCGAGAAGTCTGCTGTCGCGCGGAACTCGGCTCTCGGCGAGAAGTCTGCTGTCGCGCGGAACTCGGCTCTCGGCGAGAAGTCTGCTCTCGCGCGGAACTCGGCTCTCGGCGAGAAGTCTGCTTTCGCGCGGAACTCCGCTGTCGGCAGGAAGTCTGCTGTCGCGCGGAAGTCGGCTGTCGGCGGGGGAGGGGACGGGAGGAAGGGCGTGGCGGGGGTCAGCCGATGGCGGCGATGGGGGCGGCGAGGGGACGGCCGGAGCCGTCGCGGCGCTCGTCGACCTCGGGCAGGTCGACCGGCTGGCCGCCGGACGCGACCGCCCGGATCGGCTCCAGGCCCACCCACGCGAGGGTGAGGACGTCCTCGCCGCGCAGGAAGCGGTGCGCCCGCACGCCACCGGTCGCCCGGCCCTTGCCGGGGAAGCGGTCGAACGGGGTGACCTTCGCGCTCCCGGGCATCGTCCCCGGCAGCGCCGTGGAGGACCCGGCGACGGTGACGACGAGGCTGCGCGAGACGTCGTCGGGGTGGACGACGCCGAACGAGACCACCCGCGCGTCGTCCGGCATCTTGATACCGGCCATGCCGCCGGCGCTGCGTCCCTGCGGACGCACGGCGGAGGCCGGGAAGTGCAGGAGGTGGGCCTCGCTCGTGACGAGGACGAGGCGGTGCTCGTCCGGGGCGTGTGCCGCCCCGACGACGGCGTCGCCCGGCTTGAGCGAGACGACGTGCCACTCGTCCTTGTTCCCCGGCCGGTCGGACGGGTTGACCCGCTTGACCGTCCCGCCGGCGGTGACCAGCGCGAGCGGCGGGGCGTCGTCGTCGAGGCGGGTGAGGCCGACGACGCGCTCCCCGGGCTCGGGCTGGACCAGCTCGGTGATCGGGGTGCCACCGGATAGTCCGGGCGCCGAGTCAGTCGTCGGGAGGCCGGGCGTGTCGAGGACGGGCAGGCGCACGCAGCGTCCGCTGCTGAGGACGACGCCGACGTCACCACGGGTTCGCGCGGGCACGACGGCGGCGAGCGCGTCGTGCGCGACTCGCGGGCCCTCGCGCGGCGGCTCCTGGCTGCCGTGGGCGATGAGCCCGGTGCCGGACAGCGCGACCCAGCACGGCTCGTCGGGGATCTCGAGCGGCACGCTCGTCCCGCCCTTGCGCCCGGAGGCGGCGGACGACGTCGCCGGGCCACCGGCGTGCTCGAGCAGCACCGTGCGCCGGGGGGTGCCGTGCGTGGCGGCGACCTCGGCGAGCTCGTCGCTCACGACCGACCGCAGCAGCGCCTCGTCGCCGAGGATGGTGCGCAGCTCCTCGATCTCCCGGGCGAGGGCGTCGCGCTCGGCCTCGAGCTCGATGCGGGAGAACTTGGTGAGCCGGCGCAGGCGCAGGGCGAGGATGTAGTCGGCCTGCGGCTCGGAGAGGTCGAAGACCATCTTGAGCCGCTCGCGGGCGGCGTCGGCGTCGTCGGAGGAGCGGATGACCGCGATGACCTCGTCGATGTCGGCGATCGCGAGGAGGAGTCCGGCCACGAGGTGGGCCCGCTCGGTCCGCTTGGCCAGGCGGTGCTCGGTGCGTCGCCGGACGACCTGGATGCGGTGCTGGACGTAGACCGAGAGCAGGTCGCGCAGCCCCAGGGTCTGCGGCTGGCCGTCGACGAGCGCGACGTTGTTGATCCCGAAGGAGTCCTCCATCGGGGTGTAGCGGAAGAGCTGCTCGAGGACGGCGTCGGGGTTGAACCCGGTCTTGAGCTCGATGACGAGCCGCAGGCCGTGCTCGCGGTCGGTGTAGTCGGCGACGTCGGAGATGCCTTGGAGCTTCTTCGCGTCGACGGCCTCCTTGATCTTCTCGATGACCCGCTCGGGCCCGACCTGGTAGGGCAGCTCGGTGACGACGATCGCCTTGCGCCGCGCGGTGACGTTCTCCAGGTGCGTCGTCGCCCGGGTGCGGAAGGAGCCGCGGCCCGAGGCGTAGGCGTCGCGGATGCCCTCGAGACCGACGATCTTGCCGCCCGAGGGCAGGTCCGGGCCCGGGACGAAGCGCATGAGCTCCTCGAGCGTCGCCTCGGGCTTGGCGATGAGGTGGCGCGCGGCGGCGACGACCTCGACGAGGTTGTGCGGCGGCATGTTCGTCGCCATGCCGACGGCGATCCCCGAGGCGCCGTTGACCAGCAGGTTCGGCATCGCTGCGGGGAGCACGGAGGGCTGCGTGAGCTGGTTGTCGTAGTTCGGGACGAAGTCGACGACGTCCTCGTCCAGGCCGGCCGTCATGAGGAGCGCGGCGGCGGTGAGGCGGGCCTCGGTGTAGCGCGGGGCCGCGGGGCCGTCGTCGAGGGAGCCGAAGTTGCCGTGCCCGTCGATGAGCGGGACGCGCAGCGCGAACGGCTGGGCGAGGCGGACGAGGGCGTCGTAGATCGCGGTGTCGCCGTGGGGGTGGAGCTTTCCCATGACCTCGCCGACGACTCGGGCCGACTTCACGTGGCCGCGGTCGGGCCGCAGGCCCATCTCGTCCATCTGGTAGAGGATGCGTCGCTGCACCGGCTTGAGGCCGTCGCGCGCGTCGGGCAGCGCCCGGGAGTAGATGACCGAGTAGGCGTACTCGAGGAACGAGCCCTGCATCTCGGTCGACACGTCGATGTCGATGATCTGCTCGTGCACGGGAGGCGGCGGGGTGCTGCGACGTGGCATGTGCTCCATTCTCTCCCGATCCCAGGCGGTCTCGGTGCATCCAGGCCCCGTGTCCGAGGGGCGGCCCGCTCGGTGGATCGCCGTCGGCGGGGCCGTCGTGGACCTACCGATCGGCGCCGACCCGTGCGGATGTGTGCGGAACCTGCCACGACGTCGGGGACACGCGGGCGACACGCCGTCGGGAGGGGTGTCCCAGAGGCGTGCGGGGGAGTTGGTGGCAGGTGTCGTGAGGTGGGGCCGGGCGTCGGTGGCCGCAACTAGGGTGGGGCCATGAGCGAGGAGGCACCCCCGTACCCGGCGCACTGGGAGGCCGACGTCGTTCTGCGGGACGGCGTCCCCATGCACATCCGCCCCATCCGGCCCGAGGACGCCCAGGCGTTGCAGGAGATGCACCAGCGCCAGTCGCCCCTGTCGCAGTACTACCGCTTCTTCGCGCCGATGGAGCGGCTGAGCGACAAGGACCTCCACCGCTTCACCCACGTCGACCACGTGGACCGGGTCGCGCTCGTCCTCACGAGCGAGGAGCGGATCCTCGCGGTCGGCCGGTACGACCGCCTCGACACCGACGTCGCCGAGGTCGCCTTCTAC
The DNA here is from genome assembly GCF_006151955.1 of Georgenia sp. 311. Classification (NCBI taxonomy): domain Bacteria; kingdom Bacillati; phylum Actinomycetota; class Actinomycetes; order Allobogoriellales; family Allobogoriellaceae; genus Georgenia; species Georgenia sp. 311. The sequence goes on from NZ_VDFS01000018.1 coordinate 85,650, forward strand.
GTCGCGGACTCCGAGCACGGCCGCGGGCTGGGCTCGGTGCTCCTCGAGCACCTCGCCGCGGCGGGGCGCGAGCGCGGCGTGGCCCGCTTCACCGCCGAGGTGCTGCCCGCCAACGCCCGGATGATCCGCGTCTTCCGGGACGCGGGCTACGAGGTGCGCCAGGAGCTCGACGACGGCGTCCTCCACGTCGACTTCCACATCGAGGAGACGGGCCGCTCCTGGGCCGTCATGGCCGAGCGCGAGCAGCGCGCCGAGTCGCTGAGCATGCGCGCGATGCTCGCCGCCGGGTCGGTCGTCGTCGCGGCCCTCGGCGGCCCGGAGGAGGTCTACGCCCGGCGCGCCGCGGAGTCGGTCACCGCCGGCGGCTTCGACGGTCCGGTCCACCTCGTCGGGCTGCCCGGTGAGGGCGCGTACGCGACCCTCACCGACCTCGCCGCGCACGTCGCGGAGGAGGACCGGCCGGACCTCGCGGTCGTCGCGGGGGAGCCGGACGCCGTCGTCGCCGCGGTGCCCCAGCTCGCGCGGCTCGGTGTCCACGCGGTCGCGGTGCTCTCCGGCGGCTTCGCCGAGGAGGGCCCGGAGGGCCGCCGCCGGCAGGTCGAGCTCGGCCGCGCCACCCGCGCGGCGGGGATGCGCCTCCTGGGTCCGGCGTCCTACGGGCTCGTCGCGAGCGGGCCGGCGGGACGTCTCGCCGCCACGCCGCGCCCCGCGCCCGGCCCGGGCGGCCTCGCGCTGTTCAGCCAGTCGGCCGCTGCCGGCGCCGTCCTGCTCGGCGCGGTGGAGCGCCGCGGCATCGGGGTGCGCGGCTTCGTCTCCGCGGGCAACCGGGCGGACGTCTCGGGCAACGACACGATGCAGGCCTGGCAGGACGACGACGGCATCCGCGCCGCCGTCGTCAACCTCGAGTCGATCGGCAACCCACGCAAGTTCTCGCGCATCGCGCGCCGGCTCGGGGCGACGACGCCGCTCATCACCCTGCTCAGCGGGCAGACCGGCCAGCAGGTCCCGCCGGGCCACCGCGTGCGCACCACGCGCGAGCCGCAGCGGGTGCTCGCCGAGATGCTCGACCAGGCCGGGGTCATCCGGGCGCGCACCGCCGCGGAGATGCTCGACCTCGCCCAGCTCTTCGTCTCCCAGCCGCTGCCGCGCGGTCCGCGGACGGCGGTGCTGAGCAACTCCGGTGCCCTCACGAGCACGATCGCCGGCGTGGCGCGCAGTCACGGCCTGCGCCCCCGGCCCGCGGGGGAGGGACTCACCGCGCTGGCGACCGCGCAGGACTACGCACGTGAGCTCGCCCGCCTCCAGGAGGACGACTCGTGGGACGCGCTCGTCGTCGCCCACGTCCCCCCGTTCGGTGGCCCGGACCCGGCGGTGTGGCGGGCGGTCGCCGACGCCGCGGCCGCGGGTGACCGGCCCGTCCTCGCCTCGGGCGAGGGGCCGGCCGGCCTCACCGCGGAGCTGACGAGCGAGGGCCGCACGGTGCCCGCCTACGCCACCGGCGCCGACGCCGTCGCCGCGCTCGCGGGAGCGGTCGCCCACGCGCGGTGGCGCGCGACCGGGCGCGGTGAGCTCGTCGACCCGAGTGGCATCGCCCCCGCCCGCGCCCGGGAGCTGCTCGCCCCCGTCCTGCAGCCCCTCGAGGCGGGGGAGTCCACGCGCCTGGAGCCCGAGCTCGTCGCCGAGCTCCTGGCCTGCTACGGCCTCGACCTCGTGCCCAGCCTGGCGGTCACCACCCCGCAGGAGGCGGTCGCGGCCGCCGAGGACCTCGGCTGGCCGGTGGCGCTGAAGACCCGTGACGAGGTGCTGCGTCACCGGGCGGACCTCGGGGGCGTGCGCCTGGACCTGCGCACCGCGGAGGAGCTCACCGGCGCGATGACGGCGATGCGGCGCGACCTCGCGGCCACCGGCCGGGAGCCCGCGGCCTTCGACGTCCAGCGTATGGCGCCGCCGGGGGTGGCGTGCGTCGTGCGCGGGACCGAGGACGAGCTCTACGGGCCGGTCGTGTCCTTCGGGCTCGGCGGGGACGCCGTCGAGCTGCTCGACGACGTCTCCTACCGCATCCCCCCGCTCACCGACGTCGACGTCGCGCAGATGGTGCGCAGCGCCAAGGCCTCCCCGCGGCTGTTCGGCCACCGTGGCCTGCCGGTGCTCGACGTGCGCGCCCTGGAGAACGTCATCGCGCGTGTGTCGGTCCTCACCGACGACCTTCCCGAGGTGCGCCAGATCCTCCTCAACCCGGTGCTCGTCGCCCGCCGTGGCGCGGCCATCCTCAGTGCCGTCGTCGAGGTCTCACCACCCGGGAGGGCCGACAGCGGCAGACGCGTCCTGCCCGGGGTGGGCGCAAGTGGTGCCAAGATGGAGCCGTGGACCGCCGCAACGTGAGGAACGACCTGCAGGCCCAGCTGGGCGCCGACCTGGACCGCGCCGGATACTACCCCCGGCTCGTCCAGGGCGTGCTCGACATCGCCCTGGCCGGTGAGGAGGTCCGCGCCTACCTCGTCCACCCGGAGACGACCTTCGACTCCCGCGAGGTGCGCCGCCACCTCACCGCGCTCGCGCTCACCCCGACGCGCCTGGTCATGGCGCACGTCGACGACGTCCCGGGTGAGGACGTGCCCTCCGCGGCGGCGACGACCGAGGCCGTGCCGCTCGGCCGCATCGCCTCGGTCGCCCTCACCCACGGCGTGAGCGACCCCGCGAGCACCCACGGCGGGATGCGCTCGGACGAGCTGACGATCGCCGTGACGTGGGGCGGCGCGCAGCAGGTCGACCTCGCGCCGGCCGGCTGCTCCGACCCCGAGTGCGACGCCGACCACGGCTACACCGGTCTGCTCACCCCCGAGGACGTCGTCGTGCGGGTCAGCGCGCAGGCCGAGGGCGACAAGGCGCTGGAGCAGGCGCTCGGCTTCGCCCGCGCCCTGTCCGTCGCGACGGTGTCGGCGACGTGACGCAGCCGCCCCCCGACCTGCGCATGCCGGACTACGAGGGCGGCAGTCTGCGCGCGGTGCTTCCCGCCGCACTGGACGCCATCGGCGCCCCGACGTCGTCCTCAGGGCACGACTCGGCGAGCGACCGGGCGGCCCTCGGGCTGCCCGAGGCGCGCAAGGTGTGCCTCGTCCTCGTCGACGGCCTCGGCGCCCACATGCTCGCCGAGCGCGGTGGCCACGCGCCCTTCCTGCGCTCCCACCTGCCGAGCTCGCTCACCCTCACGTGCGGCTACCCCTCGACGACGGCGGCCAGCCTCACGATGTTCGGGACCGGCTCCTGCCCGGGGCAGACCGGCATGCTCGGCTACACGGTGCGCAACGACGCCGACGGCTCCCTGCTCAACCTCGTGACCTGGGAGGAGGCGACGATCAGCCCGCGCGAGTGGCAGCCGCAGCCGACGCTCGTCGAGCGGCTCGGCGTCGACTCGTGGGGCCAGCGCGTCGCCAGCGTCGGCCCGGCCCGGTTCGTCGGGTCCGGCCTCACCGAGGCCGCGCTGCGCGGGCCCCGGTTCGTCGCCGCCGACTCCCTCGCCGACAGGGTCGACGCGGCGAGCTCGCTGCTGCGCGACCGCGGCACCGACCTCGTCTACCTCTACTGGGGCGACGTCGACAAGATGGGCCACCACCACGGCTGGGGGTCCTGGCAGTGGGGTGAGGCGGTCGAGCTCCTCGACTCCGAGATCTCCCGGCTCCGGCGCCAGCTGCCCGCCGGCACACTCCTGCTCGTCACGGCCGACCACGGCATGGTCGACCTGCGCCCGGACTCCCGGATCGACGTCGCGGCGACGCCCGAGCTCGACCGCGACGTCGTCCTCATCGCCGGGGAGCCGCGCGCCGTCCACGTCCACACGGAGCCGGGCACGGCGCCTGCCGTCGCCGATCGTTGGCGCGACGTCCTGGAGGACACCGCGTGGGTGCTGCTGCGGGAGGAGGCCGAGGAGATCGGTCTCTTCGGCCCGCTGAGCGAGCGCCACCGGGCCACCGTCGGGGACGTCGTCGTCGCCACCCGGGGACTGCGCGCCGTCGTCGACTCGCGGACCCAGACGCCCTCGTCGATCGCCCTCGTCGGTGTGCACGGCTCACTCACCCCCGCCGAGCTGGAGATCCCGCTGCTTCGGGTGGAGGTCTGAGGTGGCCGAGCTCGTCTTCTTCGCCGGGACCATGGACTCCGGCAAGTCCACCCTCGCCCTCCAGATGGACTACAACCACCGGCGCCGCGGCCTGCAGGGGCTGATCTTCAGCCGCAACGACCGCGCCGGCACCGGGAAGCTCTCCTCCCGACTCGGCCTGCAGGTGAGCGCGGTCGAGGCCGACGACACCACCGACTTCTGGCAGGAGGTCGTCAACCGCCGCACGCGGGGCGAACGGGTGGACTACCTCGTGTGCGACGAGGCGCAGTTCTACGGCGCCGAGCAGGTCGAGCAGCTCGCCCGGCTCGTCGACGAGATGAACCTCAACGTCTTCGCCTTCGGCATCACCACCGACTTCCGCACCCGGCTCTTCCCGGGCTCCGCGCGGCTCGTCGAGCTCGCCGACCGGGTCGAGCAGCTCCAGGTCGAGACCCTGTGCTGGTGCGGACGGCGCGCCACGCACAACGCCCGCACGATCGGGGGCCGGATGGTCACCGAGGGCGAGCAGGTCGTCGTCGGTGACACGGTCGCCGAGGAGCGCGCGGAGGGCGCCGTCGGCTACGAGGTGCTCTGTCGACGGCACCACTCCCGGCGGATGACCTCCGCCTCGGCGCACGCCGTCGAGCTCAGCCCGGGCACCCTGCAGCTCGGCTGACCGACCACCCGGCCGACCAGCCGTCGGCGACCAGCCGTCGGCGCGTGCCGTCACAGCCGCGAACCCGTGCGCGGCTACTCCGGCTTCGCGCCGAAGACGATCTCGTCCCAGCTCGGGACGCTCGCCCGGCGACCACGGCTGGAGCGGCGCCTCGGCTGCTCCTTGGTCTCCTGCTCACCGGGCGTCGCGCGGGGGCCGGTGCGAGCGGTCTGCTGCTCGGAGGACGGCGTCGGCTGCGCGGGGGCGGTGCGCTCGTCGACGGAGGCGCTCGGTGCCGGGACGGCGGCCGGGCGGATGTCGCGGGGGAGCGGCAGCACCTGGGCGTCGACCGCCTCGTGCGGCCGGGAGACCGGCGGGTGCGCCGCGGGCGGCAGGTCCCAGTCCTCGTCGTCCTCGACCGCCTCGAGGTCGAGCTCGGGGCGGGTGCCGCGCGAGGCGCGCAGCTCGGCGAGGAGGTCGTCGGTGCTCACGGCGGGCAGCGCTCCGAAACCCAGGTCCTCCGGCTCGGAGAGGTCCGCGTCGAGCGCCTCGAGCGCGGGCCCGAGGTCCCCGTCGGCCTCGACGTCGTAGAGCCGGACGGGCACGAGGTGGCGGCGGGAGGGGGAGGCGGGGGCGACGTCGGTCTCCGACAGCCAGCGTGCCTCGTCGTCGATGGCGTGGGTGGAGCGGGCGGCCATGTCGACCTCCCAGCGCGCCTCCCGGTGCTTGTCGCCGGCGGTGAAGCGGGCGACGAGCTCCCAGGCGCGGTCCTGGCCGCGGACGGCGTCCCACTCGATCTCCGGCGCGCGCACCCCGCGGGTGGCGAGCCGGTCGAGCACGAGGTCGCCGAGCCTGGGGGAGTCCTCGGCTCGTCCCACCGTGAACCGGCGGGCCTGCTCGACCACCCAGGACCGCTCGGCGAGCACGGGACCCTCGTAGCGCTGGACGTGCTCGACCGGCAGGCCCGCGGCCTCGGCCACCTCCTGGGCGGAGGCACCGGCGCGGATGCGCGCCTGGATCTCCTTGGGCCGCAGCCCACCGTTCGCGCGGATCTGCTCGAGCTGCGGCCGGTCACGTCGGACGGCAGCGCGCAGCGCGTCGTCGACCAGCAGCGTGTAGCGCTGGCCGTCCGGCCCGGAGAGCGTGAGTCGCTCACCGTCGCTGTGCAGCCCGACGAGTTCGAGCTCTAGCATGTCGTCCCCCTTCGAGGTCTTCCCCACGAGGGTGCCACTGCATACGGCCCGGATGCCGGATTGCGGTCGGTGTGTTCCGCCCGGCCTGGGACCATGAGACAGGCCACATGCCCGAGGAAGGACCACACGATGACCGACGCCCCCGACAACGCCGAGCTCATGAGGACGGCCGAGCTGGTCGCCCGGGAGGCCGGTGACCTCATCCGCTCCGCGGTGACCGTCTCGGTCGCCGCGACGAAGAGCAGCGGTGTGGATCTGGTCACCGAGGTGGACCAGGCGGCCGAGGCGCTCATCCGCCGCCGGCTCGCCGAGCTGCGCCCCGAGGACGGCGTGCTCGGGGAGGAGGAGGGCCGCCACGAGGGCACCTCCGGGCTGGTGTGGGTCGTCGACCCGATCGACGGCACGACGAACTTCGTCTACGGACTGCCGAGCTACTCGGTGAGCGTGGCGGTGGCCCGCGCCGACGACGAGGACCCCTACGCGTGGACGCTGCTCGCCGGCGCCGTCCACGCACCGGCCACCGGCCGGACGTGGACCGCCGGGCGCGGGATCGGGGCGTACGCCGAGAGCGAACGTCTCACCGTGGCCGGGGCGGTGAGCCTCGACACCGCCCTCGCCGGGACCGGCTTCGCCTACACGGCCGAGCGGCGCGCAGGGCAGGCGCGCGTCCTCACCGAGGTGCTCCCGCGGGTGCGCGACATCCGCCGGCTCGGGTCCGCCGCGGTCGACCTCTGCCTGGTCGCCGAAGGCCGTCTCGACGTGTTCTTCGAGCAGTACCTCAACCCGTGGGACATGGCCGCGGGTGCCCTGACGGTGACCGAGGCGGGCGGCGTCGTCGAGCGCCTGGGCACGGGTGTGAATGCCGTCACGGTGGCCGGCCCGCCCGCGCTCGTCGCGGACCTCGTCGGGGTCTTGAGGCCGCTGCTCGACTGAGCTCGTCGACCCTCCGGTGGCCCAGCCCGCGCGGAACCCGTCAGGAACGTGTCCAATGCCACGGTGACGAAAGTGGCGCCGTCGGCGACTATGCGGCCGGCGATGGGGCAGAATCCGGGTGCCGCGGGAACAATCCGAGGCTCGCGGCGTTCTTTGATACGGCACAGGACGTGCCCCCGAAATCACGACTAGACGAACCGGAGCGTGACGTCTACATGGCGACCGACTACGACGCGCCTCGTAAGAACGAGGAGGACCTCTCCGAGGACTCGATCGAGGAGCTGAAGGCCCGTCGGGCCGAGAAGGCCTCACCCTCGGTCGACGAGGACGAGGCGGAGGCAGCCGAGGGCTTCGAGCTCCCCGGTGCTGACCTCAGCAACGAGGAGCTCTCGGTTCGAGTGCTGCCCCGTCAGGCAGACGAGTTCACCTGCTCGCGCTGCTTCCTCGTCCACCACCGCAGCCAGCTCGCCTACGAGGACGGCGGCCAGCTCGTCTGCTCGGAGTGCGCTGCCTGACCTGCCCGACCCAGGGCGGCCGCGAGCCGCTCCGGGTGCCGGCTGGCCACGAGCCAGTACGGCGCCGGGTCACGCGGGTCGGTGACGGCCACGCGCACCCCCTGCCGCACCCACGGGCGCTGGCAGACATAGGCGCGGGCATCGGCCTCCGGCCCCATGACCGCGACCATCCTCTCGGCGTCGAGCCTCTCGGTGATCCCGAGGTGCTCGGCGCCGATGTGTGCCCGGCCCGCGGTGAGGGTCGGGCCCTCACCCTCCTCCGGGCTGCCGAGGTCGACGAGGACCAGCGGCGAGGTCACGAGGAGGGCGAGCACGATGCCGAGCGCGGCGAGCGCGCCGACGACGTACCCGCCGGTCTCGTTCAGCGGCCAGACGACCGCTCCGACGGCGAGGCCGGAGAGCACCCCCAGGACGAGGTTGACCGGGCGCGGCCACAGCCGCTCACGAAAGATGACGGAGTCCACGGTCCCACTGTGCCACCGCTCGCGGTCTGCCCAGGGACCGGCGCCCGGACGAATGAGGAGTTCGCGGTGGAGGTCAGTACAGTCGCGGGCGTGACTGACATCGTCGACGTCCCGCTGCTCAAGCTCGACCCTGACCTGCCGAGCCCGTCCTACGCGCACCCCGGCGACGCCGGCGCCGACCTCTACGCGCGCCACGACGTCGAGCTCGGCCCGGGGGAGCGGGCGGTGGTCCCCACCGGGGTGGCCATCGCGCTGCCCGAGGGCTGGGCGGCGTTCGTCCACCCCCGTTCCGGACTGGCTGCCCGTCACGGGGTCACTGTCGTCAACGCTCCGGGTACCGTTGATGCAGGGTTCCGCGGTGAGATCCACGTGATCCTGCTCAACACCGACCTGCGGCAGCCGGTCCGCCTCGCACGCGGCGACCGGATCGCCCAGCTGGTCCTCCAGCGTGTTGCGCAGGCACGGTTCACCGAGGTGCAGGACCTGTCCGAGTCGGTCCGCGGCACGGGCGGTCTGGGTTCGACAGGCGGTTGGAAGACCGCCGGAGCAGGAGGCGAGGACTGATGGGGCTCTTCTCACGACGCCGCAAGGCTGACCAGGAGCCGGAGCAGGTGGACCCCAACGCGCAGGAGGAGGTGGCCGAGGAGCGGCCGCGTCCGGAGCGCGGGCCCTGGGACGTCGCCGACATGCCCGAGCTCGGCCAGCGGATCGACCTCGGCACCCTGCGCGTGCCCGCCCGCCCGAACCTCAAGGTGCGTATGGAGCTCGACAAGCGCACCCGCCAGATCGTCGCGGTCAGCCTCTCCGTGCCCGGCTCGGCCCTCCAGGTCCAGGCCTTCGCCGCGCCGCGCTCCGGCGGGCTGTGGGAGGAGCTGCGCCCCGAGCTGACCGCCTCGGTGGAGAAGCAGGGCGGCACCGCCGACGAGGTCGACGGCCCGTTCGGCCGCGAGATCCTCGCCCGCCTCCCCGTGACGACCCAGGACGGGCGCATGGGTCACCGCCCGGCGCGCTTCGTCGGGGTCGACGGCTCGCGCTGGTTCCTGCGCGGCGTCATCAGCGGCCGCGCCGCGATCGACCCCGACGCCGCCAAGGAGCTCGAGGACCTCTTCGCCGACGTCGTCGTCGTCCGCGGTCAGGAGGCGCGCCCGCCGCGCGACGTCCTCACCCTGCAGATACCTGGCAAGGCTGTCGCCGCCGAGGCCACCCCCGAGCCTGCCGAGACGACGTCCTTCGACCCGCTGACCCGCGGGCCGGAGATCACCGAGATCCGCTGACCCCCGTGACCCGGTCCGTGGCCGAGGCCCGCCCGCGCGAGCGCATCGAGGTGGGCGGCGTCGTCGTCGCCCTCACCCACCGTCCGTCGTCCGAGCCACCCGGCCTCGTCGCGCGCCTCGACGACGGCACCGGGGAGATCGACCTCGTGTGGCTCGGCCGGCGCGAGGTGCCCGGCATCACGCCCGGCCGTCGTCTCGTCGCCGAGGGCATGGTCTGCACCGGGGCCCTGCGTCCCACGATCTTCAACCCCGCCTACCGGCTCCTTCGCGAGGACACCCCATGACCAGCCCAGACCAGGACGCCGCGCCCGAGGCGCAGGGCGCCGCGCCCGAGGCGCAGAGCGCCGCCGACGCGGTCGCCCGCTCCCGCATGAGCCAGCTCGCGGGGGAGGACTTCTCCCTCGCCGAGGCGATCGGCGGGGTCCGCGGGCTCGTCGAGTCCGTCGCGCCGGGCCTCGTCTTCGTCGTCGTCTACCTCGTCTCGGGGCACCAGCTCGCAGCGCCGATCATCGCCTCGCTCGCCGTGGCGGTCGTGCTCGTCGTCGCCCGGCTCGTCGGCGGGACGCCGGTCACCCAGGCGCTCGGCGGGGTGGTCGGCGTGCTCATCGGCGTCGTGTGGGCGTGGCGCTCGGGCCAGGCGCAGGACTACTTCGCCTTCGGGCTGTGGACCAACGCGGCCTACGCGGCCGCGCTCCTGGTCAGCGTGATCGTGCGCTGGCCGGTCGTCGGGGTCGTCGTCGCGCTGCTGCGCCAGGAGGGCTTCGGGTGGCGCACCGACCCGGACCAGCGGCCGCGGCTGCGCCGCTACACCGCCGCGACGTGGCTGTGGATCGCCCTGTTCGTCGCACGCCTGGCCGTCCAGGTGCCGCTGTACCTCGACGCCGCGACAGCGTGGCTCGGCACCGCCCGCCTCGTCATGGGCGTGCCGCTGTGGGCGCTGGCGCTGTGGGTCACCTGGCTGCTGGTGCGGGAGCGACCAGCGCCTGCAGCGACGCCTGATCAGCCCGCTCACTGAGCACGAGGACCAGCCGGTCCCCGGCGACGAGCTGCTCGTCGGGGTCCGGGGGCAGCGGCTCACCGCCGCGGATGATCGCGGACAGGAAGCAGCCCGGCCCCCACACGACGTCGCGCACCGTGCGACCGGCGACGGGGGACTCCGCGGCGAGGGTCACCTCGTGCAGGCTCGTGCCCGAGCCCTGGAAGCTGAAGATCCGCACGAGGTCCCCGACGGTCACCGCCTCCTCGACGAGTGCCGTCATGATCCGCGGCGTGGACACCTGGACGTCCACGCCCCACGCCGAGTCGAACAGCCACTCGTTCTTCGGGTTGTTCACCCGGGCGACGACGCGCGGGACGCCGAACTCCGTCCGGGACAGGAGCGAGACGACGAGGTTGGCCTTGTCGTCCCCGGTGGCCGCGACGACGACGTCGCACTCACCGACCCCGGCCGCGGCGAGGCTGGAGATCTCGCAGGCGTCGGCGAGCTGCCACTCCGCGTCGGCGACCGAGGCGATGCGCATGGCGGCCGGCTGCTTGTCGACGAGCGTGACCGTGTGGCCGTGGGCGAGCAGCTCGCGGGCGATCGAGCGCCCGACGCTCCCGGCGCCGGCGATGACGACGCGCATCAGTCCTCCTCGGGTGGCGGGCTGCCGGCGATCCGGCCGGCCCGCTCGACGGCGTCGGTGCGGGCCAGGACATGGAGCACGTCGCCGTCCTGCAGGACGGTGCGGACGTCCGGCAGGAACGCCGAGCCGCGGCGGGTGAGGTAGGCGGCGCGGGCGCCCGAGGCCGCCTCGAGCGCGGTCACCGGCCGGCCCACCCAGCCGTCGTGGACGTCGACCTGGACGAGGGCGACCTGGCCCGAGCGGTCCCGGAAGTCGGCGACGCCGCCGGTGGGCAGCAGTCGGCGGAGCATCTGGTCGGCGGTCCACCGGACGGTCGCGACGGTCGGGATCCCGAGCCGCTCGTAGACCTCGGCGCGGCGCTGGTCGTAGATCCGCGCGACGACGTGCTCGACGCCGAACGTCTCCCGCGCCACCCGGGCGGCCAGGATGTTGGAGTTGTCCCCGTTGGAGACCGCGGCGAAGCCGTGGGCGTCCTCGATGCCGGTCTGGGACAGCGCGTCCCGGTCGAAGCCCAGACCGGTCACCCGCTGCCCGGAGAAGTCCTCCGGCAGGCGCCGGAAGGCGTCGGGGTTCTGGTCGAGGACCGCCACGGAGTGGCCCTGCTCCTCCAGCTGCGTGGCGAGCGAGGCGCCCACCCGTCCGCAGCCCATGATCACGAAGTGCACAGCGGCACGCTACCGTGCGGCGCCCTAGCATGAGGGCCCGTGAGCACACGTCCCGCCACCCTCCACCAGGCCCTGACCGGCGAGCCGGTGCGGCGGGAGCGGCTGCCGGTCCCCGGGGCCGCGCTCACGGTCCTCACCGCCGCCGCCATGTTCGGCACGCTCGGCTCCCGAGCCGCGGACCTCGCCGCCTGGGTGGTCCTCGTCCTGGGCGCCGTGCTCGCCCTCGCGCTCGCCGGTCTGCGCCGCCTGCCCGACGCGCGGGAGGTGCGCCGCCACCTCGGCCCGTGGCCGGTGGTCGCCGCCTCGTCCGTGCTCGAGCGGGTGCTGCTCATCGCCGCCTCTGTGTCCCTCGCCGTCGTCCTGCTCGGGGTGGCGGTGCCCGCCGTGCGTGACCGCGGACTGCTCCCCGTGCTCGTCCTCACCGCCGTCGTCCTCGTCGTCCACCTCACCGCGCCCAGCCGGGAACGGTGGCGGGCCCTGGCGGCGGTCGGGTGGACCGGTGCGGCCGTCGTCGTGCTGCTCGTCCTCATGGCGACGGCGGGCCTGGCCTCCGGCGCCGACAGTGACGTGCCCGACCCCAGCAGGGCGGCGGCGGGCGGTGGCGTCCTCGCGGTCCTCGTCGCGGGTGCGCTCAGCGGCGTCCTGCTGCGCCCGGCGCTGCCGGGCCACCGCGGCCGGCCCGTGGCCGACCGTCGCGGGACCGCGCGCTCGCTCGCCGCCGGGGCCGGGGTCCTCGTCACGCTCGTCGCCGTCGCCGCAGGCGTCCCGGCCGGCGGTGAGGAGCCCACGATCCTCGGCGTCGCGGACGTCGGTGCCCCGCACGTGCTCGTCCAGGTGTGTGCGGTCCTCCTCGCCGTCGTCCTCCTCGTCACGGCCGTGACGTCGTTGTCCGGGGCGGTGCTGCCGGCCCGGCCGGGCGAGGCGCCCGCCGGGCGGGAGACACGCACCGGTGCCGTCCTCCTCGCCGCGGGGGCTGCGCTCGCCACCGTGCTCGCGTCCGACGTCGTCACGCTGGTCGTCTGGTACGCCGTCGTCATCCTCCTGGCCACCGCCCTCACACTGCACACCGGCCGCCGGCTCTGGAGCCGCGCCCTGGAGACGCTCTACCAGCCCGCCGCGCGGGATCGCGCCCGCGCCGGCCGGACGGTGACGACGGTGGCCGGGGCGGCGGTGTGCGCCAGTCTCGTCCTCGTCGCCGTGCCCGGCTGGCCCGCGGTGCTCGCGATCGCGCTCGGGTCGGCGATGATGTGGGGCGTGAGCCGACACGACCGCGAGCTGCGCGCCGCCCTCGCCCACGTGGGCCAGGACCGGCCGCTTCCCACGGCCGTGCGGGCGTTCGTCGTCGTCCACGCCGTCGACCGGCCGGCCGTGCGCGCCGTCGCCTACGCCCGCGCCCTGCGGGCCACCTCGCTCGAGGCGCTCACCGTCCCACGCGGGGAGCAGGAGGCCGCCGCCCGGCGGGAGCAGTGGGCCGCCCTCGACGTGCCCGTCCCGCTCGTCGAGCTCGCCGCGACGCCGGCGAACCCCGACACCGCGGTCGTCGAGCACGTCGCCACCGCGCGACGGGCGGAGCCTGCCGGGCTCGCCGTCGTCTACCTGCCCGAGCTCACCGCCCGCGGGCCGCTGCGCCGCCTCCTGCTCGGCCGGCGCACCGCGCGGCTGCGCGCCCGGCTGCTCGCCCTGCCCGGCACCGTCGTCACCACCGTTCCCTGGCCTCTGGAGGAGACCTCACCATGACCGACGTCCTCACCGGGGTGACCATCGGGTCACCCGCACACGGCGGGCACTGCGTCGCCCGCGTCGACGGCCGGGTGGTCTTCGTGCGCCACACCGCGCCGGGCGAGGTCGTCGACGTGCGCCTCACCGAGGCGGGGGAGGGCCGCAAGTTCTGGCGCGGGGACGCCGTCGCCGTCCACGAGGCCTCCCCGGACCGCGTGCCCAGCCGCTGGCCCGAGGCCGGTCCCGGCGGGGTCGGCGGGGCCGAGCTCGCCCACCTCACGCTGCCCGCGCAGCGCCGGTGGAAGGCCGAGGTGGTGCGCGACACGCTGCGCCGCATCGGGCACGTCGAGCTCGAGCAGCCGCTCGAGGTCCACGCGCTCGGCGAGGACGACGCCCGCGACGGCCTGGCCACCCGCACCCGCATCGACCTCGTCGTCGACGACGCCGGCCGGGCGGGCATGTTCCGCCACCGCAGCCACGACGTCGTCGCGCTGGGCGAGATGCCGCTGGCCGTCCCCGCGATCACCGAGCTCGACCTCTTCGCGCCCGGCCGCTGGCAGGGCGTCCCGGCCGGCACCCGGCTCGACGTCGTCGCCCCCAGCGACGGCCCGGCCGTCGTCCTCGCCGACGGTCGGCAGCTCGACCTCGACCACCCCGGCCGCGCGTTCCGGCGCGAGGAGCGTCAGGCGCGTGCCGGCCGGCCCGACCGCGGGCGCCGCCCCCGCGGGCAGGAGGCACCCGCGCAGCGGGTGGCCGTGCGCGAGCAGGTGTCCTCGGCCGTCGGCGACCTGTCCTACCGGGTGGACGCCACAGGGTTCTGGCAGGTGCACCGCGACGCGCCGGCCACGCTCGTCGCCGCAGTCCTCGACGCGCTGCGCCCCGAGCCCGGCGCGCGGGTCGTCGACCTCTACTCCGGCGCGGGCCTGTTCACCCTCCCGCTCGCGCGGGCCGTCGGGGAGCGCGGACGGGTGGACGCCGTCGAGGTCAACCAGCGTGCCGTCAAGGACGCCCGCCGCAACCTCCACGCCGACCCTCAGGCCGTCCTCCACGTCTCCGGCGTCACCGCCACCGTCATCGAGGGCCTGGGCGCGAAGGGCTCGGTCGACGGCATCGTCCTCGACCCGCCCCGGTCAGGGGCGGGGGCGCCGGTGATGAACGCACTCACCGAGCTGCGGCCGCGGCGGCTCGTCTACGTCGCGTGCGATCCCGCCGCGCTCGCCCGGGACCTGCGCACCGCCCTCGACGGTGGGTACGAGCTCGTCGCGCTCGACGCCTACGACCTCTTCCCGCACACCCACCACGTCGAGTGCGTGGCCGTGCTCGAGCCGCGCTGACCGACGCGCCGCACTCCGGGCGTGACTTCACCGCCCGGACAAAGTATCTTGACATCGAGATAACGGGTGGGGCCGCTGCGCCGCACGCCACCGCCCGTGGGACGATGACCGAGCAAGCGCAGCAGCGAAGCGGCAAGGAGCACAAGTGAGCGTCGACAGCTTTGGAGCCCGTTCCACCCTCCGGGTGGGCGAGCAGGACTATGAGATCTTCCGACTGGACGCGGTTGAGGGCCTGGACCGGCTGCCCTACAGCCTGAAGATCCTCGCCGAGAACCTCCTGCGCACCGAGGACGGGGCCAACGTCACCGCCGACCACGTCCGTGCGCTCGCCGCGTGGGACCCGCAGGCCGAGCCGGACACCGAGATCCAGTTCAGCCCCGCCCGCGTCGTCATGCAGGACTTCACCGGCGTCCCGTGCATCGTCGACCTCGCCACCATGCGTGAGGCCATGGCCGACCTCGGCGGCGACCCGACGCGGATCAACCCGCTCGCCCCGGCCGAGCTCGTCATCGACCACTCCGTCGTCGTCGACGTCTTCGGCAACGCCCAGGCCTTCGCCCGCAACGTCGAGCTCGAGTACGAGCGCAACGGCGAGCGCTACCAGTTCCTGCGCTGGGGCCAGACCGCCTTCGACGACTTCAAGGTCGTCCCCCCGGGCACCGGCATCGTCCACCAGGTCAACGTCGAGTACCTCGCCCGCACGGTCATGACGCGGGAGAGCGACGGCGTCACCCAGGCCTACCCGGACAGCTGCGTCGGCACCGACTCCCACACCCCGATGGTCAACGGCCTCGGCGTGCTCGGCTGGGGCGTCGGCGGCATCGAGGCCGAGGCCGCCATGCTCGGCCAGCCGATCAGCATGCTCATCCCCAAGGTCGTCGGCTTCCGGCTCATCGGCGCCATCCCGGACGGCGCCACCGCCACCGACGTCGTCCTCACGATCACCGAGAAGCTGCGCGAGCACGGCGTCGTCGGCAAGTTCGTCGAGTTCTACGGCGAGGGCGTCGCGGCCGTGCCGCTCGCCAACCGCGCCACCATCGGCAACATGAGCCCCGAGTTCGGCTCGACCGTCTCGATCTTCCCGGTCGACGACGTCACCCTGGACTACCTGCGCCTCACCGGCCGCCCCGCCGAGCAGATCGCGCTCGTCGAGGCCTACGCCAAGGAGCAGGGCCTGTGGCACGACGCCACGCGCGAGGCCGCCTACTCCGAGTACGTCGAGCTCGACCTCTCGACCGTCGTCCCCTCGATCGCCGGCCCCAAGCGCCCGCAGGACCGCATCGCGCTGAGCAACGCCAAGGACCAGTGGCGCGCGGACATCAAGAACTACGTCGTCGACGGCAACGACGTCGAGGGCAGCCCGCTCGACAAGGAGCTGGCCGACACCTTCCCGGCGTCCGACCCGCCGAGCCACGACCCGGAGCAGGAGGAGGCCACCGAGGCCGGTCGCCCGGTCCACTCCGCCGCAGCGCCCAGTGCGAAGGACCGCCCGAGCAAGCCCGTGCGGGTGACCCTGGAGAACGGCACCGACGTCGAGCTCGACCACGGCGCCGTCGTCATCGCGGCCATCACCTCGTGCACGAACACCTCCAACCCGACCGTCATGCTCGGCGCCGCCCTGCTCGCGAAGAAGGCGGTGGAGAAGGGCCTGGAGACCAAGCCCTGGGTCAAGACGTCGATGGCCCCCGGCTCCCAGGTCGTCTCCGGCTACTACGAGAAGGCCGGCGTGTGGCCCTACCTCGAGAAGCTCGGCTACCACCTCGTCGGCTACGGCTGCACGACGTGCATCGGCAACTCCGGCCCGCTGCCGGAGGAGATCTCCCAGGCGGTCAACGACAACGACCTCGCCGTCGCCGCGGTGCTGTCCGGCAACCGCAACTTCGAGGGCCGGATCAACCCGGACACGAAGATGAACTACCTCGCCTCCCCGCCGCTCGTCATCGCCTACGGCCTCGCCGGGACGATGGACTTCGACTTCGAGGCCCAGCCGCTCGGGCAGGACAAGGACGGCAACGACGTCTACCTGCGCGACATCTGGCCCAGCCCGGCCGAGATCGACGCCGTCATCGCCGGTGCCGTGAGCCAGGAGATGTTCGAGGAGGACTACGCCGACGTCTTCGCCGGCGACGAGCGCTGGCAGTCCCTGCCCACCCCGGAGGGCAACACCTTCGCGTGGGACGCGGAGTCGACCTACGTCCGCAAGCCCCCGTACTTCGAGGGCATGGCGGCCGAGCCGGAGCCCGTCTCCGACATCTCCGGTGCGCGCGTCCTCGCCAAGCTCGGCGACTCGGTGACCACCGACCACATCTCCCCGGCCGGTGCCATCAAGCCCGACAGCCCCGCCGGGCGCTACCTCGCCGAGCACGGCGTCGCCCGCAAGGACTTCAACTCCTACGGCTCGCGCCGCGGCAACCACGAGGTGATGATCCGCGGCACCTTCGCCAACATCCGCCTGCGCAACCAGCTCCTCGACGGCGTCGAGGGCGGGTTCACCAAGAACTTCCTCACCGGTGAGCAGGACTCGATCTACGACGCCTCGATGGCCTACCAGGAGGCCGGCGTCCCGCTCGTCGTCCTCGGCGGCAAGGAGTACGGCTCCGGGTCCTCGCGCGACTGGGCGGCCAAGGGCACGACGCTCCTCGGCATCAAGGCCGTCATCGCCGAGAGCTTCGAGCGCATCCACCGCTCCAACCTCATCGGCATGGGCGTCCTGCCCCTGCAGTTCCCGGCCGGTGAGAACGCCGAGTCCCTCGGGCTCGACGGCACCGAGACCTACGGGATCTCGGGCATCACCGAGCTCAACGAGGGCCGCACGCCCCGCACGGTCAAGGTGACCGCCGCGAAGGAGGACGGCACCTCGGTGGAGTTCGACGCCGTCGTGCGCATCGACACCCCCGGCGAGGCGGACTACTTCCGCAACGGCGGCATCCTCCAGTACGTCCTGCGGAGCCTGGCGAAGACCGCCTGACCCGCGCAGCACGCCGACGGTACCGTTCGCTCCCGCACCAGCGGGCGCGGCGGTACCGTCGGCGTTCCTGATCTCGGCACGGGCCGCGGCCGGCGAAGGAGGAAAGGTCCATGAGCGAGGCCACCGGAGGACTGCCGGAGCTCGACTGGTCGATCTTGTCCGTGCCCACGCCCAGGGCGATGGCGCTCGGGCAGCTCGGCTTCTCCTGGGTCGAGCTCGCCGGGCGGCTGGCGAGCGTCACCCAGGAGGAGTTCACCTGGGAGCCGCGACCCGGCACGCTCAACGTCGTGCGCCGCGGTGAGGAGCGCACGCCGCGCACCCTGGGCACGGGGGAGTGGGTCGCCGAGTGGCCCGGCGCCGAGGACCACCCCGGCCCGCGCAGCATCGCCTGGCTCGTCGCCCACCTCACCGAGGCGTACTTCGAGCGGTGGGAGTGGACGTTCGGCGAGCGGCGCCGGCGCCGTGCCGACGCCGTCGTCCACGGCGAGGTCGACGCAGCCCGCGCCGAGCTCGCCCGCTGGGTCGAGGCGTGGCGCACCGGGGTGGAGTCCGTCGCTGACGAGGACTTCATGACGGTGGGCCTGAGCCAGGCGACCGAGATCGACGCCGCCTCACCCTTCGGGCACCTCGTCCTCCACATGAACCGTGAGCTCATCCACCATGGCGCGGAGATCTTCGTCCTCACCGACCTGGTCCGTGCCGCTCCCTGACCTCCGGAGCGGGTAATCTCACCCTTCCTGGTGCCCGGGGCGTTGTCGCGGCGGGCGTTCGTCGGACGTAAGGTGAGGAAGCGATTTGTCGTCTGACCGGAAAGGGGAGCGATGAGCCAGCTCGGACGCATCCGCAGGCCCGCTGACCTGCGCTCCCTCACCACCTCCGAGCTCGAGGTGCTGGCCGAGGAGGTGCGCGACTACCTCGTCGAGTCCGTCGCGAAGACCGGCGGGCACCTCGGCCCGAACCTCGGGGTCGTCGAGCTCACCCTCGCCGTCCACCGCGTCTTCACCTCCCCGCGCGACCGGATCGTCTTCGACACCGGACACCAGGCCTACGTCCACAAGCTCCTCACCGGGCGACAGGACTTCGCCGAGCTGCGCAAGGAGGGCGGCATCTCGGGCTACCCGAGCCGCTCGGAGTCCGAGCACGACATCGTCGAGAACTCCCACGCCTCGACGGCGCTGTCCTGGGCCGACGGGATCGCCCGCGCCCACGAGCTCACCGGGCAGACCGACCGGCACGTCGTCGCGGTCATCGGTGACGGCGCCCTCACCGGCGGTATGGCCTGGGAGGCGCTGAACAACATCGCCGAGGCGCAGGACCGCCGCCTCGTCATCATCGTCAACGACAACGGCCGCTCCTACGCGCCGACGATCGGCGGCCTGGCCCACCACCTCGACGCGCTGCGCACCGCGCGCGGCTACGAGAAGGTCCTCGGCTGGGGCAAGCGCGCACTCCAGCGCAGCGGCCCGCCCGGACGGGTCACCTACGACGCCCTCCACGGCCTGAAGAAGGGCATGAAGGACGTCCTCGCCCCGCAGGGCCTCTTCGAGGACCTCGGCATCAAGTACATCGGCCCCGTCGACGGCCACGACCTGCCCGCCATGGAGTTCGCGCTGCGTCGCGCCAAGGCGTTCGGCAGCCCGGTCATCGTCCACGCCATCACCGAGAAGGGCCGCGGCTACACCCCGGCCATGGAGGACGTCGCCGACCGCTTCCACGCCGTCGGCGTCATCCACCCCGAGACCGGCCTGCCCGTCACGCCCTCGCGCTTCGGCTGGACCTCGGTGTTCGCCGAGGAGATCGTCGAGATCGCCCGGCAGCGCAGCGACGTCGTCGCGGTCACCGCCGCCATGCTCGCCCCCGTCGGCCTCGCCCCGATGGCCGAGGAGTTCCCCGACCGCGTCATCGACGTCGGCATCGCCGAGCAGCACGCGCTCACGGCCGCCGCCGGGATGGCCTTCGCCGGACTGCACCCCGTCGTCGCCCTCTACGCGACCTTCCTCAACCGCGCCTACGACCAGCTCCTCATGGACGTCGCGCTCCACCGCGCGGGCGTCACCATCGTCCTGGACCGCGCCGGCATCACCGGCGACGACGGCGCCAGCCACAACGGCATGTGGGACCTCGCGCTCCTGCGGACGGTGCCGCGCCTGCGCCTGGCCGCGCCGCGTGACGAGGCCACCCTGCGCGCCGAGCTGCGCGAGGCCGTCGAGGTCGACGACGCCCCCACGGTCGTGCGCTACCCCAAGGGCTCGCTGCCCGGGCCGCTGCCCGCGATCGGGCGCGAGGGCAGCGTCGACGTCCTCACCCGCACCGCCGGCGACGGCGGACCACGCACGCTCGTCGTCGGTGTGGGCGCCATGGCGCCCACCGCCGTCGCCGTCGGGCAGGCGCTGGAGGCCCAGGGCATCGGCTCCACCGTCGTCGACCCCCGCTGGGTGCTTCCGGTGAGCGAGGACCTCCTCGACCTGGCCGCCAAGCACGACCTCGTCGTCGTCATCGAGGACGGTCTGGGCACCGGCGGGATCGGCAGCGCCGTGCGCGACGCCCTCGCCGAGGCCGGGCATGCCGTCCCGGTCCAGACCCACGGCCTGCCGCACGAGTTCCTCGAGCACGCCAGCCGCGCCTCGATCGTCGAGCGCTACCACCTGCAGGCCCAGGACGTCGCCCGCCAGGCGGCCGGCGCCGTCGCCGCACTCACCGCCGCGCACGACGTCGTCGAGCACGAGCCTCGCGCCTGACGGTGTCCGGTGTCACCATCGGTGTGCGCGTGTGAGAGTGCTTACGCGGCCGCGTGGTCCTAGGTCCCATGCGGATGACCTGTCCGATTCGTACGGTGGACACAACCGGCAACCGCCGGGAGGAGAGGGAGGCACTAATGGCCACGACCACCATCGACGAGGCACTGCAGTCGGCCGACGCTTGGCGAGGATTCACCCCCGGGCCGTGGCAGGAGTCCGTCGACGTCCGCGACTTCATCCAGCGGAACTACACCCCTTACGACGGCGACGACTCCTTCCTCGCCGGACCGACCGAGCGCACCACCCACATCTGGCGCACCCTGTCGAAGATGTTCCCCGAGGAGCGCGCCAAGGGCGTCTACGACGTCGACGCGACGACGCCCTCGACCATCACGTCCCACGCCCCGGGCTACATCGACCAGGACCGTGAGCTCATCGTCGGCCTGCAGACCGACGCGCCGCTCAAGCGCGCGATCATGCCCTACGGCGGCTGGCGGATGGTCGCCACCTCGCTCAAGACCTACGGGTTCGAGGTCGACCCGCTGCTCGAGCAGGTCTTCACCACCTACCGCAAGACCCACAACCAGGGCGTCTTCGACGTCTACCCGCCCGACGTCCGCGCCGCCCGCAGCGCGCACATCGTCACCGGCCTGCCCGACGCCTACGGCCGCGGCCGCATCATCGGCGACTACCGCCGCGTGGCCCTGTACGGCGTCGACGCCCTCATCGAGGCGAAGAAGGCGGACCGCGCCGAGCTCGACAAGCTCTTCTCCGTCGACGAGGTCATCCGCGACCGTGAGGAGAACAGCGAGCAGATCCGCGCGCTCCAGGAGCTCAAGGAGATGGCGGCCTCCTACGGCTTCGACATCTCCCGGCCGGCGAGCAACGGCCGCGAGGCCGTCCAGTGGCTCTACTTCGCCTACCTGGGCGCCGTGAAGGAGCAGAACGGCGCGGCCATGTCCCTCGGCCGCACGTCGACGTTCCTCGACATCTTCCTCCAGCGCGACATCGCCGACGGCGTCCTCACCGAGTCCGAGGCGCAGGAGATCATCGACGACTTCGTCATCAAGCTGCGCATCGTGCGGTTCCTGCGCACCCCCGAGTACGACCAGCTCTTCTCCGGCGACCCGACGTGGGTCACCGAGTCGATCGCCGGCGTGGGGGACGACGGGCGCCACCTGGTGACGAAGAACTCCTTCCGCATGCTGCAGACGCTCTACAACCTGGGTCCGGCCCCCGAGCCGAACCTCACGGTGCTGTGGAGCGACAAGCTGCCCGAGGGCTTCAAGCAGTTCTGCGCGAAGGTCTCCATCGACACCTCCGCCATCCAGTACGAGTCCGACGAGCTGCTCCGCAGCCAGTGCGGCGACGACTCCGGGATCGCCTGCTGCGTGTCCGGCATGGCCATCGGCAAGCAGATGCAGTTCTTCGGGGCCCGCGTCAACATCGCCAAGGCGCTGCTCTACTCGATCAACGGTGGCCGCGACGAGATCAGCGGCAAGCAGGTCGCGCCGGTGAGCGAGCCGGTCACCGGGGACGTCCTGGACTACGACGACGTCCTGGGCAAGTACGACGCCCTGCTCGACTGGCTGGCCAGGACCTACGTCGACGCGCTCAACTGCATCCACTACATGCACGACAAGTACGCCTACGAGCGGCTGGAGATGGCGCTCCACGACCGTAAGGTCCGGCGCACCATGGCCTGCGGCATCGCCGGCCTGTCGGTCGCCGCGGACTCCCTGTCGGCGATCAAGTACGCGACCGTGCGCCCCGTGCGCAACGAGGACGGGCTCGTCGTGGACTACGACGTCGAGGGTGACTACCCCACCTTCGGCAACGACGACGACCGCGTCGACGACATCGCCATCATGCTCGTCGAGCGGTTCATGGAGAAGGTGCGCCGCCACCCGACGTACCGCAACGCGCTGCACACCCAGTCGGTGCTCACCATCACCTCCAACGTCGTCTACGGCAAGCACACCGGCAACACCCCGGACGGGCGCCGGCTCGGTGAGCCGTTCGCCCCTGGCGCCAACCCGATGAACGGGCGCGACAGCCACGGGATGCTCGCCTCGGCGCTGTCGGTGGCCAAGCTGCCGTACTCCGAGGCGCAGGACGGCATCTCGCTGACCAACACGATCGTGCCGTCCGGTCTCGGCCGGACCAAGGACGAGCAGGTGAAGAACCTCGTCGGCCTGCTCGACGCGTACATGGTGAGCGAGGGCTTCCACATGAATGTCAACGTCCTCAACCGGGACACCCTCGAGGACGCCATGGAGCACCCGGAGAACTACCCGCAGCTGACCATCCGGGTCTCCGGCTACGCGGTGAACTTCGTGCGCCTCACCCGGGAGCAGCAGCTCGACGTCATCTCCCGGACGTTCCACGGCCGGGTCTGACAGACCGGAGAACCGAACGCCCCGTCCCCGGTTTCCCTCCGAGACACCCTCGTGGAACAGTCAGGAGAGAGGGAGACCGGGGACGTCGGCGTGTACGGACGGCCCGAGGGGAAGGCGGACTCGCAGGAAGGAGCGGGCAGCGTGACCACACCTGAGCACGTGACCGTGAGCGGCGTCGTCGCCCCCGACGGGATCAACGGCGAGTACGTCGCCGTGCCGGAGGACGCGGTGCCCATGCTGCGCCGCTCGGCCGGCACCGCCGGCCTGGCCCACGTGGAGGAGATGAGCCGCAGCGAGCACCTCGCGGCGGTGCGGGCCGGGGACATCGGCTCGCTCCACTCGTGGGAGCTCGTCACCGCGGTCGACGGCCCGGGCACCCGGATGACGACGTTCCTCGCCGGCTGCCCGCTGCGCTGCCTCTACTGCCACAACCCCGACACGCTGCGCATGCGTGACGGCGAGGCCGTCGACGTCGACGAGCTCCTGCGGCGGGTGCGTCGCTACGTCCCGGTCTTCCGGGCCACGGGCGGCGGACTCACCGTCTCCGGCGGGGAGCCGCTCATGCAGCCGGCGTTCCTCACCCGGCTGCTCGAGGGCGCCAAGGAGATGGGCGTCCACACGGCGATCGACACCTCCGGCTACCTCGGACGCTACGCGAGCGACCGGCTGCTGTCGGCCCTCGACCTCGTCCTGCTCGACGTGAAGTCCGGGCTGCCCGAGACGTACAAGCGCACGACCGGCCGCGAGCTGCAGCCGACGCTCGAGTTCGGGCGCCGCCTCGCCGACCTCGACAAGGAGATCTGGGTGCGCTTCGTCCTCGTCCCGGGCCTCACCGACGCCGAGGAGAACGTCGACGCCGTCGCCGACTACGTGGCGTCGCTCGGCTCCGTGAGCCGGGTGGAGGTCCTGCCCTTCCACCAGATGGGCCGGGACAAGTGGGACCGGCTCGGGATGGACTACCAGCTGGGCGACACCCAGCCGCCGTCCCTCGAGCTCACCGACCGCGTGCGCGACCAGTTCCGCTCCCGCGGCCTCACCACCTACTGACCCGCGCTCCTTCCCCTCCGCCCTCCCTGTCCCGCCTTCCCCACGAACTCGCCCATCGCCGAGCGCTGGATCGTGCACGGGGTCGGTGTGCAGGATCCAGCGCTCG
>NZ_VDFS01000018.1:109655-188808 GCF_006151955.1 Georgenia sp. 311
GGAGGCTGGCGACGCCGGGGGGCAGGAAGCGCCGGCCGGTGACGGCCTCGCTCGTGCCGGTGCGGTCGAGGTAGGGCGCGATCCCGCCGTTGTGCAGCGGCCAGCCCGCGCCGAGCACCATCGCGAGGTCGACGTCGCGCACGTCGGCGACGACGCCGTCCTGAAGGAGCAGGTGCACCTCCTCGGCGAGCGCGCGCTGGACGCGGCGCAGGACGCCGTCGGCGTCGAGCGGCTCGGGCAGCGGCCGGGAGCCGAAGAACCGGTCGAGGTCCTCGCGGACGGCCGAGGCCGCGCTCGGCCGCTCGTCGACGGTGAACCGCTCGCCCTCCTCCACCATCCGCGCGAGCCCGGGGGACTGCGGGTAGCGGTCCCCGAGCGTGCGGCGCAGCTCGTCCAGCACGTGCATCGCCACCGCCGGGCCGACGAGCTGGAGCAGCTGGAACGGCCCCATCGGCAGGCCCATCGGGCGCAGCGCGCGGTCGGCGTCGGCGACGGTCGTGCCCTCCTCGAGCGCCCCGAGCACCTCGCCGAGGAGCCGGACGAGCACGCGGTTGACGACGAAGCCCGGCGCGTCCTGGCAGGCGATCGCGCTCTTGCGCGCCCCGGCGGCGACGGCGAAGGCCGTGGCGTAGGCGGTGTCGGAGGTGTGCGGCGTGCGCACGACCTCGACGAGCGGCATCTGGGCGACCGGGTTGAAGAAGTGCAGTCCGACGACGCGCTCGGGGTGCGCGAGCCCGTCGGCCATCGCGGTGACGGACAGGGCCGAGGTGTTGGTCGCGAGGACGCAGTCCGGCCCGACGACCGCCTCGAGCTCGGCGAAGACCCGCTGCTTGACCCCGAGGTCCTCGAACACCGCCTCGACGACGAGGTCGCTGCCGGCGAGGTCGGCGAGGTCGGTGGTCGCGGTCACCCGCTGGCGCAGCTCCGCGGCCTTCGCCTCCGCCAGCCGCCCCGACCGCTGGAGACGGGCGACCTGCGCCTCGACGTGGGCCAGCCCGGCGGCTGCGCGCTCGTCGTCGAGGTCGCGCATCGTCACCGGCACCCGCAGGGTACGGGCGAGGAGGACGGCGAGCTGGCTCGCCATGAGTCCCGCGCCGAGGATGCCGACCCGCCGCACCGGCCGCGCGAGCTCCTCGGAGGGGGCGCCCTCGGGGCGACGGGCGCGCCGTCGGGTGAGGTCGAAGGCGTAGAGCCCGGCCCGCAGCTGGTCGGACATGATGAGGTCGGTGAGGGCGGCGTCCTCCGCGGCGAAGCCCTCCTCCTGCGTCGCGGTGCGGGCGGCGGCGACGAGCTCGAGGGCCCGCTGCGGCGCCGGTGCACCGCCCTCGGCACGGAGCGCGACCGCGGCGCGGCGGGTGGCGACGGCGTCATCCCACGCCGCGGCGTCGGCGGTGTGGTCCGGACGGGCGGGGGTGATGGCTCCGGCGAGCACCTCGGCGACCCACGCGAGGGCGCCGTCGCGGAAGTCCGCCTCCCCGCCGCGCTGGACGGCGTCGACGAGCCCGACGTCCAGCGCCTGCTGTGCGGACAGGGTGCGCTGGCGGGGCGGGTTGTCGATGATGACCTGCAGGGCCGCCTCCGGCCCGACGAGGCGGGGCAGCAGGTAGCACCCGCCCCAGCCGGGGACCAGGCCGAGGGAGGTCTCGGGCAGGGCGAGCGGCGCGGCGTCGGTGGAGGCGACTCGGTAGCGGCAGGCGAGCGCGATCTCCAGGCCACCCCCGAGGGCCAGCCCGTTGACGAGCGCGAAGCTCGGCAGCTCGCGGAGCGTGGCGACGATCCGATGGCCTGCCTGGGCGACGCCGCGCGCGTCGTCGTCGTGGGCCATCACGCTGACGTCGCGCAGGTCGGCGCCCGCGGCGAAGGCCTGCCCGGACCCGGTGACGGCGACGGCCACCACCTCACCCGAGCGGACACGCTCCGCGGCGGCGGCCAGCGCCTCGTCCAGCGCCGCGATGCTCCGCGGGCCGAGCGTGGCCGGGCGGCCGTCGGCGCCGGTGAGCGTGAGCAGCGCGAGCGTGCCCCCGGCGAGCGGGACGTCCTCGACCGTGACGGTCGTGGGCTGGGTGGTCGATGTCATCGTCACTCCCTCGTGATGGGTTTACCGACGACCGACAGTACCGGGTAAGTCGGGCGGCGTCCGTCCGGCGGGGGAGCGAGCGGGGAGTGAGCGGGGAGCGGGCGGCTCAGGCCGTGGCGAGTGCCGCGGTCAGCGGACCGGCCGTGAGGTCGACCTGCCACGGGCGGGCGCCCTGGTCGGCGAGGGCAGCCCGGACGGACGGCTCGTCGACGGTCCGCGGCGGCGTCCAGGCGAGCTGCCGCTGCACCGCGGGGGCGAGCAGGTTCTCCTGCGGCACGTGGTGCTCCTCGCCGAGGGCGCGCACGGCGGCGCGGACGGCGTCGAGCCGGGCGGCGGCGGCCGGGTCCTTCTCCGGCCAGGCCCGCGGCGGCGGCGGGGTGCCGGTCGAGACCGGCAGGCGGCGCGGCGGGTAGTCCTCCGGGCGCAGCGCGAGCGCACGCTCGACCGCGGCCCACCAGTAGCCGCTGCTGCGGCGGGTGCCCTTGCCCGCGAACTCGGGCAGTGCGACGAGGTCCCGCTCACTGCGCGGCAGTGCCTGCGCGGCGGCGACGATCGCGCGGTCCGGCAGCACCCGGCCCGGCGCGCGGTCCCGCTTGCGGGCGAGCTCGTCGCGCGCCTGCCACAGCTCGCGGACGACGGCGACGCCCTGGCCGCCGCGGATGGCGTGCATCCCCGACGTGCGCCGCCACGGGTCCACGCGCGGCTCGGGGGCCGGCGCGAGGCGCACGGCCTCGAACTCCTGCTCGGCCCACTCGAGCTTGCCCGCCGCCTGGAGCTCGGCGGCGAGCCGGTCGCGCAGCTCGACGAGGAACTCGACGTCGAGCGCCGCGTACCGCAGCCAGTCCTCCGGGAGCGGGCGCTCGGACCAGTCGGCGGCCGAGTGCTCCTTTGCCAGCGCGAAGCCGAGCTCCTCGGCGATGAGCGCGCCCAGGCCGACCTTCGGCCGGCCGAGCAGACGCGCGGCGAGCTCGGTGTCGAAGAGCCGGTCGGGCTGCAGGCCGAGGTCGTGGAAGCCGGGGAGGTCCTGGTTCGCGGCGTGAAGCACCCACTCCTGCCCGGCGAGTGCCTCGTTCACCGCGTCGAGCCGCCCGACGGCGATCGGGTCGATGAGCACGGTGCCCGCGCCCTCGCGGCGGAGCTGGACGAGGTAGGTGCGCTGGCCGTAGCGGTAGCCGGACGCGCGCTCGGCGTCCGCGGCGACCGGACCGGTGCCGGAGGCGAGCGCCTCGACCGCGGCGGCGAGACCGGCGTCGGTCTCGATGACCGGGGGAGTGCCCTCGTGCGGTTCGGTGACGGGGACCAGGTGGGGCGTCTCGACGTCGACGGGCTCGGTCATGGACCCAACGGTATGCCCCGGCGCGGCCCCGGCGCCCGGTGGCGCGCGGTGGTGGACCTATGGTGACGAATGCCCCACGGTCACTGGTGGGGACGCAGCGCGGTGACGCCCTCCGGGAGTGGCTCCAGGCCCGCCGCGGAGGCGGCGAGCGCGGTCCACGCGTCGAGGTGCGGCCCGAGGTCGGTGGTGTTCGGCGTCCACGACGCGCGGAGCTCGATCTCGACCGTCCGGCCGCGCAGTGCGAGCCCGCCGAAGCTCTCGGACAGGACACGCGTGACCGTGCCGGACAGCGAGTGGTAGCCCGCCCCGGCACTCTCCAACGCGTCGGTGAGCCATGCCCAGCCGACCTCCCCGAGCAGCGGGTCGGCGCCCATCTCGTCCTCGAGGGTGGCGCGGGCCATGACGATGATCCGGAACGTGCCGTTCCACGCGCTCTGGCCCTCGGGGTCGTGGAGGACGACGAACCGGCCGTTGCCGAGCATCGTCTCGGGGTCGGTCGTCGGGTTGACCTCCGCGGTGAGCGCCAGGGCGTAGGGCGCGATGCGCGTGGGCGGTGGCACCTCCGCGAGGTGCACCTCGGGCCGCTGGCGGCGTCCTCGCAGACTGAGGAGCGCGTCCTCGAAGTCCGGCGGGATACGCGAACCGTCGCTGTTCACCACTCCAGGCTAGGCCGGGCCGGCCCGAACCCGGGAGGGGCGCGCCGGTAGACTCGCCGGGCCCCGTCGTCACCGACCCTGGAGGATCCCGTGGCCGACTTCCGCCCGGTTCTGCTCGGCACCGATCTCGGCGTGTACTCCATCGCCCGGTCCTTCCACGAGGCGTACGGCGTGCGCTCGATGGTCGTGTCCAACCAGCTCCGCGGCCCGATCGACCACTCGCGGATCATCGACAACGTCCTCGTCGGTGCGGGCGCCGGGGAGGAGGAGACGGTCGCCGCCCTGCTCGACGTCGGGCGTCGCCACGCCGGGACCCCGCTGCTGCTCATGGTCAACGCCGAGCACGAGGTCGAGCTCGTCGTGCGCAACCGCGCGGCCCTCGAGCCGCACTTCGTCATCCCGTTCGCCTCCGGGGAGGTCCTCACGGCCGCCGCCGACAAGGAGGTGCTCGCCGCGACGTGCGCCCGCCTCGGGATCGCCACGCCCGCCTCCCAGGCGGTCGACCTCGCCGACGCCGGGCAGGAGGGCTGGGCGCCGCCGGCGCTCGACCTCACCTTCCCGGTGGTCCTCAAGCCCGCCGTGAGCGCCGAGCACCTGCTGCTGTCCTTCGCGGGCAAGCGCAAGGTCTACACGGCGACGACGGCCGCCCAGGCCGATGACGTGCTGCGGCGCCTCGCCAGGGCCGGGCTGCGCGACGTCGTCCTCGTCCAGGAGCTCATCCCGGGCCACGACACGCAGGGCCGCACGGTCACCTGCTACGTCGACCGGGCGGGGGAGGTGACGCTCATGGCGTCGGGGCAGCTGCTGCTCCAGCTCCACGAGCCGACGATGATCGGCAACTCTGCGGCGATCCTCACCGAGCCGCAGCCGGAGGTGGAGGAGCAGGCGGCCGCGATCCTCCGCGAGCTCGGGTTCACCGGGTTCGCCAACTTCGACGTCAAGGTCGACCCGCGTGACGGTCGCGCGCACTTCCTCGACCTCAACCCGCGCATCGGGCGCCCCAACTACTACCTCAACGTCGCCGGGCGGAACCCGGCCCGCGCCGTCGTCGCCGACTTCGCGGCCGAGCTCGGGCTCGGCGGTCCGGTGGCGTCGCCGCTGTACCGGCCCGAGCAGGAGGTGGGCGTCTACTCCTACCTGCCGTGGTCGCTCGTGCGGCGCTACCTCACCGACCCCGGTCTGCGGCGGACGGTGGCGCGCGTCCACCGGACGCGGCGCTTCACCCACCCGCTGGCCTACGCCCTGGACCGCGACCCGCGCCGGACGTTCTACCGCGCGGCGTCGACCGTCAACCTCGTGCGCGACTTCCGCGCCCACTACCCGGAGCCGACGCCGACCGGCCTGTGAGCCTCAGCCCTGCGCGGCGCCCTCGGCATACTGCGCGGCGAACTCGGCCGACGGCGGGGTGGGAGTGATGACGTCGATGAGCACGCCCCCGGGGTCGACGACGATGAAGTGCCGCTGACCCCAGTCCTCGGTGCGGATGTCCCGCGCGAGCGGCAGGCCGGCGCGGCGGACGAGGCGGTCGTACTCGCCGTCGACGTCGGTGACCTCGAGGTTGAGCAGGACGCCGGACGCGGGCCGGCCGAAGCCGGCGGGCACGCTCTCGTGCGTCGGGTCGAGGAGCGCGAGCTCGTAGGCCGGGGGACCGGGGCGGTGCAGGCTGACGTACCAGTCGGCGGCGAACGTCACCTCGAAGCCGAGGTGCTCGGTGTAGAAGCGGGTGGAGCGGGCGAGGTCCTCGGTGCCGAGGACGGGGTAGAAGCTCGTGAGTTCCATGGTTGCCTCTCTCGTTGGCGTACCTTGGGTACGTCAAGGGTGTCACGTACCTGAGGTATGTCAAGAGGGGTGGGGCGATGACGAGCAGGGCCGACCAGCGCGAGGCGACCGCGGCGGCATTCGTGTCCGAGGCGCGTGCACTCTTCGCCCGCGAGGGGTACGCCGCCGTGCCGCCGGCCCGGATCGTCGAGGCCGTCGGCAGGACCAAGGGCGCGCTCTACCACCACTTCGGGAGCAAGCTCGGGCTCTTCCGGGCCGTGGTGGAGCAGGTGCAGCGCGAGGTGGGGGCGCGCGTGGCGGCCGCCGCCGAGCAGCACACCGACCCCTGGGACCAGCTCGTCGCCGGCTGCGAGGCGTTCGTCGCGGCGGGGGCGGACCCCGACGTCCGGCGGATCATGCTCGTCGACGCCCCGGCCGTGCTCGGCTGGGCGGAGTGGCGGGCGATGGACGAGGCGTCCTCGGGGCGGCTGCTCGCCGAGGTGCTCACCGAGCTGGTCGAGGAGGGCACCCTCGAGCCGCAGCCGGTGGAACCGCTCGCGCGGCTGCTGTCCGGGGCGATGAACGAGGCCGCCCTCTGGCTCGCCGAGCAGGGCGGGGAGGGCGACCTCGAGGCGGTCACCGCCGCCCTGCGCCGCCTGCTCGACCCGCTGCGCGTCAGGCCCGGTGGACCGACACGGTGACCGAGACCGTCACCGCGAGCGGCTCCGGCAGTGCGGCGACGGCCGCGAGGAGCTCGTCCCTGTCGAGGTGGTGGGCGCTGGGGCCCATGAGCGCCTCGTGCACGACGTCCGCGTGCGTGAGCGTCGCGCGGTAGCGCACGGCCCGTTCTGCCGTCGTCGTGAAGTCGGCGAGCTGACGGGCCAGCCGGGCCTCCTTGTCCGGGGCCACCGTGAGCATCCCGAGCGGGCCGATGATCTCGGCGAGGTGGTCCTGCGCCGGCGCGACGACCACCAGTCGCCCTCCGGGCGCGAGCACGCGGGCGATCTCCGCCGGGTTGCGCGGGCCGAAGACGCTGAGCACCGCCGCGGACGAGCCGGCGGCGAGCGGGAGCGGTTGCCACACGTCCGCGCGGACCGCCGCCAGGCGCGGGTGGGCCCGGGCGGCGCGCCGGGACGCGTACGGGGAGATCTCGACGTCGACGCCGAGCGCCCGGGGGAGGGCGTCCAGCACGGTGGCGAGGTAGTAGCCGGTGCCACCGGCCAGGTCGAGGACGAGCGGGTGGTCGGCGTCGTCGGCCGCGGGGACGTCGCGGACTGCCTCGGCGAGGGCGCGGGCGACCGGCTCGTAGTGCCCGGCGGTGAGGAACGCAGTGCGCGCCGCGACCATGTCGGCGGTGTCGCCCGCGACCGCCGGCCGTGCGCCCCCGAGCAGGGTGAGGTAGCCCTGCCGGGCGATGTCGAAGGCGTGCCCCGCCGCGCACCGCACCGTGCGCTCGGTCCGGGTCAGCGTCTCGGTGCACACCGGGCAGCGCAGCCGGTCCATCACGAGGTCGAGGGGCGTCTCCATGTCACCCGCCACCCTATGCGCCCCACGATCGCCCGTGTCTCTCCCACCCGCCCCGCGCCCCGCGCCTACCCACCCCTCTCCACTCCCATCTCCACCCCCGTCACGCGCCGAGCGCTGGATCCTGCACGCGCTCGCAGCGCGGCCGCGCCCACCCCGCTGACCTGCCGAGCGCCAGGCCGTCCCGTCCCGCACCCCCTCCGCCGAGAGGTGGATTCTGCACGCACGCAGCGCCTCCGCCGAGGGCATCGGAATCTGCCACTACGTCGGGCCGAGGGGCCCGAGTTCGCGCGTCAGAACGGCGTGTTGCGCGCGTGTCGCGTACTTGGTGGCAGCTTTCGTGCGCTGGTGGGTGGGGGTGCACGATCCAGCGCCCGGCGAAGGGGGAGTGGGAACCAGCGCTCGGCGAAAGAGGGAGGAGGCGCCGGTAGGCGTGGCGGGGGAGTGAGGGGGCAGCTGGGGTGGGGAGCGGCTGGCTTAGGGTTGGGGGGTGCTCATCCTGCTTCCCCCGTCGGAGTCCAAGTCCAGCCGTAGCCGGGGCAAGCCGGCCGACCCGACGGCGGTGAGCTTCCGGGAGCTCGTCGCGCCGCGGCGGACCGTCGCGGCCGAGCTCGCCGCGGTGAGCGCCGGGCCCGACGCGCTCACGGTCCTCGGCGTCGGCCCGAGCCTGGCCGAGGAGGTCGCCCGCAACACCCGGCTCGACACCGCTCCGGCGCTCGCGGTCGGCGAGCTGTACACCGGCGTCCTGTACGACGCGCTCGACCTCGCGGGCATGGACGCCGCGGCCCGGCGCCGCGCCACCCGCTGGATCGTCGTCGTCTCCGCGCTCCACGGCGCCCTGCGCCTCAGCGACCGGGTCGCGCCCTACCGGCTGTCGATGGGCGTCACGCTCCCGGGCACCGGCCCGCTCGCCCGCTTCTGGCGCCCCCACCTCGAGGAGGTGCTGACGACGGCGGCGGGGGACGGCGTCGTCGTCGACTGCCGCTCCTCGACCTACGCGGCGGCAGGCTCGCCCCGCGGGGAGGCGGCCGAGCGCTGGGTGCAGGTGCGCGTCCCCGGCGCCAGCCACATGGCCAAGCACACCCGCGGCCTCGTCGCCGGCCACCTGTGCCGGACGGGGACGGCGCCCCGCACACCGGAGGCGCTCGCCGAGGAGCTCGGCGACGCGTTCGTCGTCCACGGGCTCACCCCGCCGGCGCGCCCCGGAAAGCCGTGGGTGCTCGACGTCACCCCGGGGCAGGCGGAATAGAACGCCGGGCGCCCGGTTGGACCTCGGGTAGGCCACCCCGACGAAAGGCGTTCGATGCCGCTCCCGCTCTCCATCCTCGACCTCGCGACCGTCGCCCGCGACCAGACCGTCGCCGAGTCCCTCGCCGGGACCGTCGCCCTCGCGCGGCAGGCGGAGACGAGCGGGTACTCGCGGGTCTGGTACGCCGAGCACCACAACATGGCGGGCATCGCCTCCTCGGCGACGTCGGTGCTCATCGCCCACGTCGCCGCGCACACGTCGAGCATCCGGCTCGGGTCCGGCGGCGTCATGCTGCCCAACCACTCCCCGCTGACGATCGCCGAGCAGTACGGCACCCTCGCGACCCTGCACCCGGGGCGCATCGACCTGGGCCTGGGCCGCGCGCCGGGCACCGACCAGAACACGATGCGCGCCCTGCGCCGCGACGTCACCTCCGCCGACTCCTTCCCCGACGACGTCCTCGAGCTCCAGGGCTACCTGCGCGGGCAGTCGCGCATCCCCGGCGTCGACGCCTACCCGGGCAAGGGCACCGACGTGCCGCTGTACATCCTCGGCTCCTCGCTGTTCGGTGCCCGCCTGGCCGCAGCGCTCGGCCTGCCCTACGCGTTCGCCTCGCACTTCGCGCCTGCCGCGCTGCACGAGGCCGTCGCCCTGTACCGCAGCTCCTTCCAGCCCTCCGACCAGCTCGCCGAGCCCTATGTCATCGCCGCCTACAACGTCGTCGCGGCCGACGACCAGGCCGACGCCGAGCGCCAGGCCCAGGAGGTCATGCGCAGCCGGGTGGCGCTCATCCTGCGCCCGGGCACGGAGTACACCGACGAGCAGGCCGACGCGCTGCTGCGGTCCCCGCAGGCCGGGCACCTGCACCAGATGATGACCTACAGCGCGGTCGGCACCCCCGACGTCGTGCGGGAGAAGGTCACCGCGTTCGCCGAGGAGAGCAGGGCGGACGAGCTGATGACCGCCCACCAGAGCCCCCGGGTGGAGCAGCGGCTGCGCTCGGCGGAGCTGCTCGCGGAGGCGTACCTCACCTGATCCCGACGGAGCCCCCGGCGCCCGCGCGGCCTAGGGTGGGGGGCGACGTGAAAGGGGACCAAGTGGAGCACAGCATCAGGCTCGTGCCGCTGGACGACGCGGAGTTCGCGGCGCTCACGGCAGATGTCGACCTCCCTGTCGAGCAGTCGCTCGCCTGGGACGCCTATGACCGCGCGGTGCCGGGCCGCTGGCCGTGGAAGCGCTTCGTCTTCCAGGTCGACGAGCAGCCGGCCGCGGTGCTGTCGCTCTCGGAGTACGTCGGGCGCGGGTTCCGCTACCTGTGGGCCAAGCACGGCCCGGTCTGGCTCGTCGAGCCGACGCCGGAGCTCGAGCTCGCGCTGCGCGAGCGGCTGGTCCACGGCGTGCACGCCGTCGACCCGCGGCTCGTGTTCGTGCGCCTCCACGCGGCGCACCCGGCCGAGGACCTCCACCCGCTGCTGCAGTCGGTGACCTACGACCGCACCGTCGTCGTCGAGCTCGCCGGCCGCAGCGACGACGACCTGCTCGCCGGCATGAAGAAGCGCGGCCGCCGCGACCTGCGCAAGGGTCTGCGCGAGCAGCCCGTGGACTGCACCGAGGAGACCGGCATCAGCGCCGAGGGCTTCGCCGAGCTCTACGAGGTCCTGCGCGAGACCGCCGAGCGCGACGGCTTCGGGGCCCACCCGATCACCGTCTACACGACGATGCTCGACGCGCTCGGCCCCCAGCACGCGCGGCTGTTCGTCGCGCGCCACGCCGGTGAGGTCCAGGCCTGGGTCATCGTCACCGTGCACGACGGCGCCGCGACCGCCTACTACGCCGCGAGTACCGAGGCCGGGCGCGCGCACGACGCCGCCACCCAGCTCTACTGGCACATCATCCGCACGCTGCGCGACGAGGGCGCCAGGACCTTCGACTTCATGGGCGTGGGCTCGGAGATCGCGCCCTCGCTGGAGGCACTGACGACGATGAAGACGAAGTTCAACCCCGAGATCGCCGAGGTCGCCCCCGCGTGGGACGTGCCGGTGCGCCCGTGGGCCTACCGCGCGCTCACCAAGGCGCTGGCCGCCAAGCGTGCCGCCGTCGCCACCGCCCGCCGCGCCGTGCCGGCGGTCCGTGGGGACGAGACCCGTGAGGAGGAGACCGCGTGAGCCTTCGTCCCGTCGACGACGCCACCTACCGCGAGCTCGCCGCCGGCCTCGCGCTGCCCATCGAGCAGGCGCCGGTGTGGGCGGCGTTCGACGCCGTCGTCGCCGGCCGTTCCCACTGGGGCCGCCTGGCCTATGAGGAGGACGGCGTGCCCGCCGCGGTCGTCTCGCTCGCCGAGGTCCGGGGTCCGGGCGGCTTCCGCTACCTGTGGGCCAAGAACGGGCCGGTGTGGCTCGTGGAGCCGACGGCGCAGCGGGAGGCGGCGCTGCGCCGCGAGCTCGCGGAGCGTCTGCGGCAGGTGGATCCGCGGTTCGTCTTCGTGCGCCTCCACGCGCTGCACGAGGCGCCCGACCTGCGCCCGGTCATGCAGGGCATCACCTACGACCGCACGGTGATCGTCGACCTCGACCGCAGCGAGGAGGACGTCTTCGCCGCGATGAAGCAGCAGGGCCGCCGCGCGATCCGCAAGGCGATGAAGGACGAGTCCCTCACGGTCACCGAGGAGACGGGCCTGGACGAGGCCGCGTTCGCCGAGCTCTACGAGGTGTTCGTCGAGACGGGTGAGCGGGAGGGCTTCGGCCCGCACCCGGCCCGCCGCTACCTCGACATGCTCACCACCCTGGGCCCGGAGCACGCGCGGGTGTTCGTCACCCGGCGCGACGGGCGGGTGCTCGCCTGGGCGCTGGTCCTCGTCAACGACGGTGCGGCGCTGTACTCGGTGGGCGCGTCCAACGCCGAGGCGCGCAGCGCCTACGCCGCCGACCTCCTCCACTGGCACGTCATGAAGACCCTGCTCGCCGAGGGCGTGCGCTCCTACGACCTCGCGGGCGCCGGGTCCGAACGCTTCCCGGGCCTGTCCGGGCTCACCCAGTTCAAGACGAAGTTCGAGAAGGAGATCACCGAGGTGGCCCCCGCGTGGGACATGCCGGTGCACCCCCTCGCCTACGACGCGCTCGTCCGGGCGCTTGGCGCCAAGCGCTGGGCCACGGCGCAGGCACGCGGCCTGCTCTCCCGGGTCCGCAGCCGCCGCAGCGCCTGACGCGCCGCCCGGTCCACCGCTCTGGGACACCCCTCCGCACCTCTGGGACGCCCCCTGGCGCGCGCCACGCGGCCGCGAAGGGGCGTCCCAGAGGGAGAGGCTCAGCCGATGATGGTCGAGCCGGTGTAGAGGTGGAGCACCGGCAGGCCCATGGCCTCCCGGGCGCGCGACGCCCAGTCCCGGCGGAAGGTGTCGTCGAGCATCTTCGGGGTGGTGACGACGACGACCTCGGAGGCACGGAAGCCGTTCGCCGCCTGGAGCAGGGCGGGCAGGGGGTCGTCCTGGACGACCTGCCCGTCGGCCGTCGCGCCGGATGCGGCGAGCAGGTCGAGGGACCGGCGCAGGGCCTCGGCCGCCTCGGTCCGCGCCTCGCGGTCGTCGGGGTCGGGGTCGGTGATGTCGGACCACAGCCGGCGCAGGTCGAGCAGGCCGAGGTCGTTGACGACCTCGTGGAGCACGTTGTGCTCGGTGTCCGCCGGCACGAGCACCTGGAAGCGGACGTCGCGCTCGGCGTAGTAGTCGACGATCTGGCGCACGTCGGTGTCGAGAAGGGCGTCCTCGGTCAGGACGATCACGGTCTCGCTCACGGGTCCTCCAGTCGGGTCGGTGATCGGTCTGTCAGCAGCGCAGGACGGCGACGTCGCGGCCGGGCAGGGTGAGGACGTCGCCGGCCACGCTCGCCTCCCCGGTCCAGCCGAGAATCAGCTCACGCACCTGGCCGCGCACCGGGATCTCGCGCGGCTCCTCGTCGAGGTTGACGACGACGGCGATCGCGCCGCGGTACATCGCCAGCCAGCCGCCGTCCTCGGGTGCCGTCACGCCGGTGTCGGCGCGCACGCCGCTGGCGAGGTCCGCCTCGGTGTGCCGCAGGCGCACGAGGTCGCGGTAGAACTCGAGCAGCCGGGCGTGGCGGGGCTCGCGGGCCTCGTCCCAGTCGAGCTTGCTCGCCTCGAACGTGCTGCGCGCCTGCGGGTCGGGCACCTCGACGTCCTCGCCGTAGACCTTCTCCCAGCCGTGGGAGGCGAACTCGGCGGTGCGGCCCTCGCGGATCGCCTGGGCGAGCTCGGGCTCGGAGTGGTCGGTGAAGTACTGGAAGGGGGTGCGTGCCCCCCACTCCTCGCCCATGAAGAGCATCGGGGTGTAGGGGCCGAGGAGGACGAGCGCGGCGGAGACGGCGAGGCCGCCGTCGTCGAGCGCGGGCCGGTCCCCGATCGCCCGGTTGCCCACCTGGTCGTGGTCCTGGGAGAAGACGACGAACCGCCGGGCGTCCACGTCGGCAGGCACCGGAGCGCCCCACTCCGTGCCGCGGAACTCGGAGTACGTGCCCGCGTGGACGAAGACCTCGCTCAGCGCCTGGCGCAGGGTCTCGGTCGTCCCGAAGCTCACGTAGTAGCCGTGCCGCTCGCCGGTGAGGCGGGCGTGCAGCGCGTGGTGCACGTCGTCGTCCCACTGGGCCGTCATCCCCAGCCCGCCCTCGGCGGTCGGGGTGACCATCCGCGCGTCGTTGAGGTCGGACTCAGCGATGAGGGACAGCGGCCGGCCGACCTCGCGCTCGAGCTCGGCGACGGCCTCGGACAGCTCGGCGAGCAGGTGGCGCTCGGAGTCGTCGATGAGGGCGTGGACGGCGTCCAGGCGCAGCGCGTCGACGTGGAAGTCGCGCAGCCAGCGCAGCGCGTTGTCGATGACGAACCGGCGCACCGGCCCGGCGTCGTCGCCGTCGAGGTTGACGGCGGCGCCCCACGGGGTGTGGTGACGCTCGGTGAAGTACGGGCCGAACTGTCCGAGGTAGTTGCCCGACGGCCCCAGGTGGTTGTGGACGACGTCGAGGCAGACGGCCAGGCCGCGGGCGTGGGCGGCGTCGACGAAGCGCTGCAGCGCCTCCGGCCCGCCGTACGGGGCGTGGACCGCGTAGAGCGCGACCCCGTCGTACCCCCAGCCGAACTCGCCGGGGAAGGCGGCCACGGGCATGAGCTCCACCATGTCGACGCCGAGGTCGACGAGGTGGTCCAGCCGCCCGATCGCGGCGTCGAGGGTGCCCTCGGGGGTGAACGTGCCGACGTGCAGCTCGTAGACCACCGCGCCGAGGCTGGAGCGGCCGGCCCACCCGTCGTCGGCCCACGGGTAGGCCGCGGCGTCGAACGTGCGCGAGGGGCCGTGGACGCCCTCGGGCTGCCACGGGCTGCGCGGGTCGGGCAGGCCGGGGCCGCCGTCGAGGTGGAGGAGGTAGTCGGTGCCGGGGGCGACCGGTTCCGGCGTCGACCACCAGCCCCCGTCCCCGGCCACCATGGGCACGCGCCCGGTGGGCAGGGAGATCTCCACGCGCTGCGCCTGCGGCGCCCAGACGGTCACTGGCTCAGTCATCGGCACGTTCCAGGAGGGCGACGGGGTGGGGGTCGAGGAGGTCGGCCAGGCGGCACGGGCCGCCCGGGTACTCCCGGCGGGTGAGGACGTCGCGCCACCGGCCCTCGGGCAGGACGACGGAGTGCTCGCCGAACCCGCCGAGCGCATCCAGACCCCGGGCGAGGCGGGTGACGACCGTGACGGCACGAGGCCCGGCGACGTCGGCGCGCGCGAAGGCGATCGCGTGGCCGGTGGACGTCGGCAGCGGCAGGTACTGGGCCTCCGCGCCGACGAACGCGTCCGCCTCCCGGCGCCGCAGCCGCAGTGCCTGCGCGGTGAGCGCGAGCTTGACCTCGTC
The DNA here is from genome assembly GCF_006151955.1 of Georgenia sp. 311. Classification (NCBI taxonomy): domain Bacteria; kingdom Bacillati; phylum Actinomycetota; class Actinomycetes; order Allobogoriellales; family Allobogoriellaceae; genus Georgenia; species Georgenia sp. 311. The sequence goes on from NZ_VDFS01000018.1 coordinate 124,156, forward strand.
GAGGGAGCCGGGCGTCGCGCCCGCGTCGAGCCGTTCGAGACGGGCGTCGAGCCCGGCGAAGTCGACGGGACGGCGGTTGTCGGGGTCCACGAGGGAGGTCTGGGTGACCTCGGTGCCCTGGTAGACGTCGGCGACGCCGGCGATGGTGAGCTGGAGGAGCTTGTACCCCAGGACGGCCGCGCGGACCGAGGCCGCGGTCGTGCGGCCCCACGCGGTGAGCGCGGCGTGAACCTCGGGGTGCTCGAGGATCGCGCTCGCGTAGGCGAGGAGCGACTCCTCGCGCTCGGCGTCGGGGTCGGTCCACGTTGTCCAGGACTTCTGCTCGCGGACCGCCTTGGTGAGGTAGTCCCGCAGCCGCTGCGCGGAGATGGGCCCGTCCTCCGTCCACGTGCCGGCGACAGTCTGCCACAGGAGGTTCTCCGCGCGGCCGTCGAGGTCGGTCGGACGCAGGTCCGCCGTCGCCACGCGCAGCCCACGGACAAGCTCGAGCCACTCGTCCGCGTACTCGGACAGCACGCCGATGCGCGCGCGCACGTCCTCCCCGCGCTTGGTGTCGTGGGTGCTGCCGGCGGTCATCGTCGCCGGGTGGGTGTACAGGGCCTGGGTCGCCCACGCGTGGAGCTCGTCGACGCTGATGCCGAAGCGGCGGGGCGAGCCGCCGACCTCGCACAGGCTCACCAGGTGGGTCCACCGGTAGTAGGCGGTGTCCTCCACGCCCTTGGCCATGACGGCGCCGCACGTCTGCTGGAAGCGGACGATGAGCTCGGCGCGGCGGGCGTCGTGCACCTTCCCGGCGCTGCCGACCTCGTTGCCGAGCACGAGCTCGACGACGAGGTCGAGGGTCTCGTGGCGGTCCTCGTCCAGCCTGGCGCGCGCGTGCTCGGCGGCCTCCCGCACCACCCGCTCGGCGAGCGGCGGGGCGGGCTCCCCGGGCACGACGTAGGCGCGGTAGCGGTCGAACGCGACGAGCAGCTCGACGACGCAGTCCTCGAGGGAGCGCAGCGTGTGGTCACGCAGGCGCACGTCGTGGTCGCACAGCTCGCGCAGGATCGTGGCGAGCCGGTGCACCTCGGCGTACAGCGAGGTGGCGATGACCTGGCGCTTGGACTCCGCGACGAGCGCGGAGAGCTCCCCGCGGGAATCCCCGGCGATCTCGGTCATGGCGGTGCCGAGCGCGCCCGAGCCGGACGGGTCGGTGAGCACCGAGTTGATGCGCCAGGCGGCGTCGTAGCCCGTGGTGCCCGCCACCGGCCAGTCCGCCGGCAGGGTCTCGTCGCCCTCGAGGATCTTCTCCGCGACGACCCAGGCCCCGCCGGTCGCCTCGTCGAGGCGCTGGAAGTAGTCGCGCGGGTCGGCCAGGCCGTCGGGGTGGTCGATGCGCAGCGCGTCGACGTGGCCGGCGGCGATGAGCTCGAGAAGCACGCCGTGGGTCGCCTGGAAGACGTCGGGGTCCTCCATGCGCACCGCGGCGAGGGTGTCGACGTCGAAGAACCGGCGGTAGTTGAGCTCCTCGTCGGCCACCCGCCAGTACGACAGGCGGTAGAACTGCCGGTCGAGGAGGTCGGCCAGCGGAAGGTGCTCCGTGCTCGGGCGGACGGGGAAGACGTGCTCGTAGTAGCGCAGCACCGGCTGCTCCCCGGCCTCCGGCTCGCTCGGCACGACCATCTGCTCGACCCGCAGCTCGCCGGACGCGAGGGCCTGCCCGATGCGCTGCCCGAGGACGGGCATGAGGATGCCGGGACGGTCGAGCTCGAGGTCGAGGTCGAACCACGCCGCGTAGGGGGAGGCGGGCCCCTCCTTGAGAACCGACCACAGGGCCTTGTTGTGCCACACGGGCGTGGGGACGGCCATGTGGTTGGGCACGACGTCGACGACGACCCCGAGGCCCGCGGCGTGCGCCGTCGTGCACAGCCGCTCGAGGGCCTCGCGGCCGCCGAGGTCCGCGGAGATCCGCGAGTGGTCGACGACGTCGTACCCGTGCGTCGAGCCGGGCGCCGCCTGGAGGACGGGGGACAGGTAGAGGTCGGTGACGCCGAGGCGGGTGAGGTAGGGCACCAGCCGCTCGGCGTCGGCGAAGGTGAGGTCCGGGCTGAGCTGGAGGCGGTAGGTGCTCACCGGCAGCCGGCGCCCGGGGGCGGGGAGGTGTGCGGTGGCCGCGGAGGCGGCTGCGTCCGGGCTCATGCGGCGGCCTCGCGGGGGCAGACGAGGATGACGGTGCTGTAGGGGGAGAGCTCGACGGTCTCCCCGGGCGCGTACTCCGCGTGCTCGTTGTCCTCCGCGTCGCCGTGGGGGTCGGTGTTGATCGCGGTGTTCCAGGCCTTGCCGTGGTGCTCGTCCGGGATCGTGAAGGTCACCGGCTCGGCGGCACCGTTGAGGAGGATGAGCAGGCTGTCGTCGACGATCCGCTCACCGCGGGTGTCGGGCTCGGGGATGGCGTCGCCGTTGTAGGAGATCATGATCGACCGGGCGAAGGACTGGTGCCAGTCCTCCTCCTCCATGTGCTCCCCCGACGGCTTGAGCCAGGAGATCTCCCCGACCTCGGACTGCCCGCCGTGGCCGGGGTCGCCCGCGAAGAAGCGCCGGCGGCGCAGCACCGGGTGCTCGCGCCGCAGCGCGACCATGCGGCGGGTGAAGTCGAGGATCTGCTCACGGTCCTCGTCGAGGTCCCAGTCGACCCAGGCGAGCTCGTTGTCCTGGCAGTAGACGTTGTTGTTGCCCTGCTGGGTACGGCCCATCTCGTCGCCGTGGGAGATCATCGGCACGCCCTGCGAGAAGAGCAGCGTGGCGAGGAAGTTGCGGTGGCGGCGCAGCCGCAGCGCGCGGACCTCCGGGTCGTCCGTCTCGCCCTCGACGCCGCTGTTCCACGAGCGGTTGTGCGACTCGCCGTCACGGTTGTCCTCGCCGTTGGCCTCGTTGTGCTTCTCGTTGTAGGAGACGAGGTCGCGCAGCGTGAAGCCGTCGTGGGCCGTGACGAAGTTGATCGAGGCGACGGGGTGGCGCCCGGAGTGGGCGTACACGTCCGCCGATCCGGTGATGCGCGTGGCGAACTCGGCGAGCGTCGAGGGCTCGCTGCGCCAGAAGTCGCGGACGGTGTCGCGGTAGCGCCCGTTCCACTCCGTCCACAGCGGCGGGAACCCGCCGACCTGGTAGCCGCCCTCCCCGAGGTCCCACGGCTCGGCGATGAGCTTGACCTGGGAGATCACCGGGTCCTGCTGGATGATGTCGAAGAACGCCGAGAGGCGGTCCACCTCGTGGAGCTCGCGGGCCAGCGTGGAGGCGAGGTCGAAGCGGAACCCGTCCACGTGCATCTCGGTGATCCAGTACCGCAGCGAGTCCATGATCATCTGCAGCGTGTGCGGGGAGCGCATGAGCAGGGAGTTGCCCGTGCCGGTCGTGTCGAAGTAGTGCGTCTTGTCGTCCTCGACGAGCCGGTAGTACGACGCGTTGTCGATGCCCTTGAAGGACAGCGTCGGGCCCAGGTGGTTGCCCTCGGCGGTGTGGTTGTAGACGACGTCGAGGATGACCTCGATGTTCGCCGCGTGCAGCGCCTTGACCATGGCCTTGAACTCCTGCACCTGCTCGCCGCGCGTCCCGAAGGCCGCGTAGCCGTTGTGCGGAGCGAAGAAGCCGATGGAGTTGTAGCCCCAGTAGTTGCTCAGACCCTTCTCCTGGAGGTGGGGGTCGTTGACGAACTGGTGGACCGGCATGAGCTCGATCGCCGTGACGCCGAGCGTCGTGAGGTGCTCGATGATCGCCGGGTCGGCGATGGCGGCGTAGGTGCCCCGGATCTCGTCCGGGACCTGCGGGTGGAGCTCGGTCAGGCCCTTGACGTGCGCCTCGTAGATGACCGAGTCGTGGTACTGGTGGCCCGGCGGGCGGTCGAACTCCCAGTCGAAGAACGGGTTGATGACCACCGAGTACATCGTGTGGTCGGCGGAGTCCTCGGTGTTGCGCCTCGTCGGGTCGGTGAAGTCGTAGGAGTACAGGGACTGGTGGCCCGAGATGTTGCCGTCGATGGCCTTGGCGTACGGGTCGAGGAGCAGCTTGGACGGGTCGCAGCGGTGCCCGTTGGCGGGGTCGTACGGGCCGTGGACCCGGAAGCCGTAGCGCTGCCCGGGCTGCACGGGGCGGAGGTAGCCGTGCCACACGTGGCCGTCGACCTCGGTGAGGTCGACGCGGGTCTCGGTGCCGTCGTCGTCGAGCAGGCACAGCTCGACGCGCTCGGCGACGGAGGAGAAGAGGGCGAAGTTGGTGCCGGTCCCGTCGAAGGTGGCACCCAGGGGGTATGGACGTCCAGGCCAGGGCTGCATGAGCGATAGGTTCTCATCACAGCGCCGATCCGGCCTGTGAAAGCGACTTCCTCACAAAGGAGGACAACTCCGATGTTCGATCTCCCGGCCGAGTGGCAGGTGGCACTCGAGGCCGTCGGATGGATCGGCTCAGCCATCGTCGTCTGGTCGATGATGCAGCAGCGGATCCTGCGGTTGCGCCTTTACAACCTCATCGGGTGCCTCATCCAGGTTCTTTACAACGGCGTGCTCGGGGTGTGGCCCGTCGTCGCGCTCAACGTCGTCCTCGCGATCGTCCAGGTGGTGAACCTCACTCGTCTGCTGCGCGGGCGGGACGACCCCGCCTCCTACGCCGTCGTCGACGTCCCGGCGGACGGCGCGCTGCTCGGCGGGCTGCTCGGGCGCCACCGGGAGGACATCGCCCGATTCCAGCCGGGCTTCACGCAGGCGTCGAAGGACGCCGACGCGTTCGTCGTCCTGGCCGGGGACGAGCTCGTGGGTGCCGTCGTCGTGCACGACGCCGGTGACGGGACCGCGCAGATCGAGCTCGACTACGTCACCGAGAGGTACCGCGACTTCTCGCCCGGGCGCTTCGTCTTCGGGCGCAGCGGCGTGCTCGCCGAGCGGGGCTACCGCGCCGTGGTCTCGGCCCCGGACCTCGTCGAGCCGTACTACGAGCAGATCGGGTTCCGCCGCGAGGGCGAGCGGTACGTCCTCGACCTCGTGACCGCCTCCTGAGCCGGCGAGCTCAGCGGCCGGCGGACAGCCGCTCGAGCAGCCGGCCCAGCGTCCGAGCCTCCTCGGAGGACAACGGGGCGAGGGCGTCGCGCTCGATCCGGTCGAGGTCCGGGCACAGCCTGTCGTAGAGGCGGCGGCCGCGCTCGGAGACGTGGACGACGACGCGCCGGCGGTCGGCGGCGTCGACGTCGCGGTAGACGAGCGCGGTCTCGGCCAGCCGGTCGACGACGCGGGTGAGGGTGGGCCCGGTGAGCCGGGCCGCCGTCCTCAGCTCGCGCATCGTCCGCGGCCCCGCGAGGGCGAGGCGCTCGAGGACGCGCCACTGGTCGTAGGTGAGGTCGTGCTCCCGCAGGACGGCCTCGGCCTGCGCGCGGAAGCCGACCGCGATCGCGTCCAGGAGGTCGACGGCGGTCCGAGGGGTGTCGCCGGTCATGACGTGGTCCGCTCTTCCCAAAGCAGTGACGCGGGGGCATAGTGGCCCCACCTCGGCCCAACGTATCCCGAACGGACATTCGTGGCCGGACGACGCGCAGGGCGGGGGCGTGGGCGACGACGACGTTCGAGTGGCGCTGGTGGTCCCGCTCCAGGGGCCGGCCGGCATCCTCGGTCCGTCCTGCGAGGCGGTGGCGGCCACGGCCGTGCGCGCGGTCAACGAGGACGGCGTGCTCGGCCGGGCCGTCCGGCTCGAGGTCGTCGACGGGGGAGCGCCGCCCGCGCAGGTGGCCGCCGAGGTCGGGCGGCTGCTGGCGGCCGGGCGCGTCGACGCCGTCACCGGGTGGCACATCTCGGCGGTGCGGGAGGCGCTCGCGCCGGTGACCGCGGGCCGGGTGCCCTACGTGTACACCTCGACCTACGAGGGCGGTGAGGGGCGGCCGGGCGTCTTCTGCACGGGCGAGACGCCGGCGGGGCAGGTGGCGCCGGCGCTGCGCTGGCTGCGTGACGAGCTCGGCGTGCGGCGCTGGTTCGTCGTGGGGGACGACTACGTGTGGCCCCGCCGGTCGGCGTCACGGACCGTCGAGTACGCCCGCGAGCTCGGCCTGGAGCTGTCGGGCGTGGCCTACGTGCCGCTCGGCACCACTGAATACTCTGCGGTCCTCCGCTCGGTCGAGGCGAGCGACGCGCAGGGCGTGCTCCTCTTCCTCGTCGGCCAGGATGCCGTCCACTTCAACCGGGCGTTCGCCGCGCGCGGCCTGGACGCGCGGATGGTCCGGCTGAGCTCCCTGATGGAGGAGAGCGTGCTGCTGGCCAGCGGGGCGGCCGCCACCCGCAACCTCTACTCCAGCGCCGCCTACTTCCGCTCCCTGGCGACGCCCGACGCGCTGGCGTTCGGCCGGGAGTACGTCGCCCAGCACGGGCCGCACGCCCCGCCCCTGAACAACGCGGCGGAGTCGTGCTACGAGGGCCTCGTCATGCTCGCGGGGCTGGCCCGGCGGGCGGGGAGCCTGCGCCTGGGGGACGTCGTGGCGAGCGCCGACGGCACCGGCTACGACGGCCCGCGCGGCCCGGTGCACCTGCGCGGCAACCACGCCCACCAGCGGATCCACCTCGCCGCTGCCGACGGCTACGACTTCGACGTCGTCGCCTCCTTCTGAGGGCGGACCCCGATTGGACAGAGGGACCCTTGACGGGCAAATGCTTCCAGATGAAACTGTTTCAACTGGTCCCACTGGAGGTAAGCCAATGCCGACTTACGCCTTCCGGTGCAGCTCCTGCGCGGAGTTCACCGTCATCCTGCCCATGGCCGCCGTGCGCCAGACGCACGCCTGCCCCACGTGCGCCGCGGACGCGCCACGCGTCTACGGCTCACCCGCCCTGCTCGGGACGCCGGCCGCACTGCACCGGGGGATCGACGCCGCCGCGGCGAGCGCCGAGACCCCGCAGGTCGTGCGCTCGGTCCCCGCCGGGGCACCCGGCCCTCGCGGCCGACGGTGGAGCCCGTTCACCGGGCCGCGCCCCGTCAACGCCGCCGTCCGCGCCGGCGGCCCCCACCCGGCTCTGCCCCGGTGGTGAGGTCGTGGCCGCCGTCGGCTTGGTCTACGTGGGGGCGGTGCTGTTCGTCAACGGCATCATGCTCCTCGGGCACGTCACGCCGAGGGCCGTCGCCCCGCTCAACTTCTTCGTCGGGGCCCTGCAGGTCCTGACGCCGACCTACCTCATCGTCCTCGCCGCCGGTGACCCGGCCGCGATCGCCCTCGCAGCCGGCCTCTACTTCTTCGGCTTCACCTACCTGTGGGTGGGCGTCAACTCCGTCACCGGGTGGCCCAACGACGGGCTCGGCTGGTTCTCCCTCACGGTCACGGTCGCCGGCATCGTCTTCGCGATCTACTCCTGGACCGTCGTGGGGGACCGGGCGTTCACCGTCCTGTGGCTGCTGTGGGCGCTGCTGTGGCTCGCCTTCTTCGTGCTCATGGCGCTGCGCCGCGACGACCTCGGCCCCGTGGTCGGGGTGCTCGCCGCGAGCTACGGCGTCATCACCACCGGCGGCCCGGGACTCCTGCTCCTCGGGGGCTGGTGGGAGGACTCCGGGACCCTCGCCGCGGTCCTCGCCGTCCTCGGGCTCCTCATGGTGCCCCTCAGCTTCCCCCTCAGCCGTGTGCTGAGAGCCAGTCCTGCCCCACCCCAGCCGGCCGGCACCGCGGCCGCCGACGAAAGGAACTCCCATGCCTGAGGTCGTGTTCAGCGTCGACCAGAGCAAGTCCATGCGGGACCAGGCGGTCCCGGGCCACAACCGGTGGCACCCGGACATCCCGCCCGCCGTGACGATCAAGCCGGGCACCGACATCCGGGTCGAGTGCAAGGAGTGGACCGACGGGCAGATCGGCAACAACGACTCCGCCGACGACGTGCGGGACGTCGACCTGTCCGTCGCCCACATGCTCTCCGGGCCCATCGCCGTCGAAGGGGCGGAGCCGGGAGACCTGCTCGTCGTCGACATCCTCGACCTCGGGCCGGTGCCGCAGGCCGAGGGACCGAACTGCGGGGAGGGCTGGGGGTACTCCGGCATCTTCGCCAAGGTCAACGGAGGCGGCTTCCTCACCGACTACTTCCCCGACGCCTACAAGGCCGTGTGGGACTTCCAGGGCCAGCAGTGCAGCTCGCGCCACGTCCCGGGCGTGAAGTACACCGGGATCACCCACCCCGGCCTCTTCGGCACGGCTCCCTCCCCGGAGCTCCTCGCCAGGTGGAACGCCCGCGAGCGGGCGCTCATCGCCACCGACCCCGACCGCGTGCCGCCGCTCGCGCTGCCGCCGCTGGAGGCCGGCGTCCTCGGGGGCACCGCCGAGGGGGACATCCTCGACCGCATCGCCCGGGACGGTGCCCGCACCGTGCCGCCACGGGAGAACGGTGGCAACCACGACATCAAGAACTTCACCCGGGGCAGCCGGGTGTTCTACCCGGTCCACGTGGCCGGCGGTCTGCTGTCGGGAGGCGACCTCCACTTCAGCCAGGGCGACGGCGAGATCAACTTCTGCGGCGCCATCGAGATGGGCGGCTTCATCGACTTCCACGTCGACCTCATCAAGGGCGGCATGGAGACCTACGGGATCCACCACAACCCCGTGTTCATGCCCGGCCGGGTCGCACCCGTGTACTCCGAGTACCTCACGTTCATCGGGATCTCCGTCGACCACCGCGACGACACCAACCTCTACATGGACGCGACCGAGGCGTACCGCAACGCCTGTCTCAACGCCATCGAGTACCTCAAGAAGTGGGGCTACACGGGGGAGCAGGCCTACCTCATCCTCGGCACCTCGCCGATCGAGGGCCGTATCGGCGGCGTCGTCGACATCCCGAACGCGTGCTGCTCGCTGTTCCTGCCGACCGAGATCTTCGACACCGACATCCGTCCGGGCGGCAGCGGCCCGGTCTACACCGACCGTGGCCAGGTGGCCGTGACCTCCTGACCCGAGGAACGAGCAAGGCCCCCCGACCGCTGGTCGGGGGGCCTTGCTGCTGGTGGGCGATACTGGGTTCGAACCAGTGACCTCCTCGGTGTGAACGAGGCGCTCTACCACTGAGCCAATCGCCCGTGCTGGACGATGCTAACGCACCGGCGGGCGTGGTCCCAAACGGCTCACGGGTCGAGGTCCTGGGCGACCCGCTCGGCGAAGACCTGCTGCATCCGCAGCGTCACCGGGCCGGCATGCAGCTCGCGGCCCTCGAGGACGTCCACCGGGACGATGCCGCGCGTGGCCGATGTCACGGCCGCGTGCTCCGCCGCGCGGAAGTCCGCGAGCGGGATCCTCGCCTCCCGCACGGGCAGGCCGGCCTCCGTGGCCCACTCCAGGACGAGCTCGCGGGTGACCCCGGCGAGGCAGCCGGACTCCAGCGGCGGGGTGAGGAGCTCACCGCCGGTCTCGAGGAAGAGGTTGCTCGCCCCGCCCTCGCACAGCTCCCCGCGCGTGTTGGCGAGCACGGCCTCGGTGCCGCCGTGGCGGCGGGCGTGCTCGATGGCCAGGACGTTCTCGGCGTAGGACGTGGACTTCGCGCCCGTGAGCGGCGAGCGCTCGTTGCGCACCCAGGGTGCGACGACGAGCGCGGTGCGGGCGGGCGCCGGGGCGCTGCCGGGCGCCGGGTGGGCCACGGGGTGGCTCTCCGCGGTGAGGAGCAGGGTGGGCGTCGTGGCGGCGCGGGCCGGCCCGCCCTCCGCCGGTCCCGCGGTCCAGGTGACCCGCAGGCGCCCGGTGGGGCCGTCGAGGCGGGAGGCGAGGTCGCGCGCGGCGCGGGCGACGACGTCGAGCGGCGGGGTGGGCAGGCCCACGATCTCGGCCGAGCGTGCGAGTCGCGCGAGGTGGCGCCGCAGGGCGAACGGTGTGCCGTCGATGACGACGCAGGTGTCGAAGACCCCGTCCCCGACGAGCAGGCCCCGGTCGAGCGCCGTGACGACGGGCTCGTGGGCCGGTCGGACCTCGCCGTCGAACCACACCAGGGTGCTCATGTGATCAGCCTCCCACGGACGCCAGGGAGACGAGCCGGGCCGCCTTGAGCTCGGTCTCGCGCCACTCGGCCACCGGGTCGCTGCCCCAGGTGATCCCGGCGCCGGTGCCGAAGTGGAGGGTGCCGCCGTCCTGCGGCGTCCACCAGAACGTGCGGATCCCGACGGCGAGCTCGGCGCGGCCGGCGTCGGCGTCCACCCAGCCCACGGCGCCGCAGTACGGGCCGCGGGCGACCGGCTCGAGCTCGTCGATGAGGCGGAGCGCGCTCGACTTCGGTGCCCCGCTCACCGACGCCGGCGGCAGCGTCGCGTCGAGCAGTGCCGCCCACCCGGCGGGGTCGAGCGTCTCGCGCAGCGTCCCGGCCACCCGCGAGACGAGGTGGACGAGCCCGGGGTGGTGCTCGACGGCGCAGAGGTCGAGGACCTCGACCGTGCCGGGGGCGCACACGTGCTGGAGGTCGTTGCGGACGAGGTCGGTGATCATGACGTTCTCCGCGTGGTCCTTCTCGGTGAGGTCCTCCGCCCGGGCCCCCGTGCCCTTGATCGGCCCGGAGACGACCCGCCCGTCGCGCACGGAGAGGAACAGCTCGGGGGAGGCGGTGACCACCCACGCCGGATGCTCCGCCGCCCCCACGGGCACGTGGACGACCCCGCCGTAGGGCGCCGGGTTGCCCCGGGCGAGCGTGGCGGCCAAAGGCCCCGGGTCCGGCTCCCCGAGGAGCGGGGCACGCAGCACGCGGCAGATGTTCGCCTGGTAGACGTCGCCCTCCCGGACCGCCTCGCGCACCCGCCGGACGGCGGCGAGATAGCCGGCCTCGTCCAGCGAGGACGTCCACGAGGAGGCTCGCGGGCCCTGCCACGGGACCTCCGCGTCGAAATTCGACGGCGTGGCCATGGTCACATCGGGTGCTTCTGGGGCCACCTCGGCGAACCTCCAGCCGGTCACCTCGCCCTCGAAGGTGGCCACGACTGCCCACCACCCCGACCGCAGTGCGTCGGGGTATTTGCGCAGGTCAGCGCACTCGACGAGGGTTCGTGCGAAGACTCCGGGGAAGCTCGCGAAGGGCGCCGGCGGCGTCGTGGAGGAGGGGGGCTGGCTCACCCGAAGCACGCTAGTGGGCCGAGTTGGACTCTCGGCCGACCCCGGGTTAATGTTGTCCACGTCAGCAGGGCAAGCCCGGCTGAAACGCGGATGTGGCTCAGTTGGTAGAGCATCACCTTGCCAAGGTGAGGGTCGCGGGTTCGAGTCCCGTCATCCGCTCGAGGTACCACCCCCCGGTGGGGCAGTACAAGCCTCAGGGTGGCGTGGCCGAGAGGCGAGGCAGCGGCCTGCAAAGCCGTATACACGGGTTCGAATCCCGTCGCCACCTCGGTTGTGAAGCAAGACTTGGGCGATTGGCGCAGCGGTAGCGCGCTTCCCTGACACGGAAGAGGTCACTGGTTCGATCCCAGTATCGCCCACCAGAGAAGTAGCAAGGCAGAAGGGCCGCGCGGAGAGATCCGGGCGGCCCTTCTGCTTGTGCCCACCCCGAGCTGACCCCAACGCCGACCCCAACGGGGGTAGTCGACGACGCACCTGTCACTGCGGACCTGGCACAGTGGCCTCGCCCGGCGCTGTCCGTGCCGATGCTTCCAGGTCCCGCATGACGGACAGTCCTTCCTCGAGGTAGGCGCCTGCCTGCCCGACCGGGACCCTGACCCGCAGGGTCGCGCCGACGGGTGCCACGGCGAGGTCGGAGAGGGGCACGCGGGTGACAGGGCCGCTCGAGGTGGTCGAGAGGGGAGCGTTGTCCATCGCGGCGAGGGTCCTGGCCGTGGGCGGGTTCCTGAAGTCGATCCGCCACGCGTTCACCGGTGTCCCCGCCGCGTTGGTCTCGATGAAGACGATGGAGTCGGGCACCTCGACAAGGGTCGTGCCGCTCGTCGCGTCCCTGCTTCGGGAGCCGCTGGCGACTCGGCCGGCGCTGGAGGGGGCGTCCCGTTGCCGGTAGCCGCCGCCACGGGAGCGGATCAGTCCCTCCAGCTGCCGCCGCAGGTGCTGGCCCCAGTCGCTGACGTTCCGTCCGGAGGCGTCCACCGAGCTGTACGGCTCCGGCGTGTAGTTGGTGACGGACTCGTTGAGGGTCTGTGCCGGTGTGCCGTCGGGACGCGAATTGATCGGCGCTTCGCCGGCGGCGACGAGCGGGTGCACCGACGGGTCGGGGGTGTCGGCCAGGGCGGTGCGGTGACCCGGCCCGTGCCGCGCCGTCGTCGCCCCGGTGGCGTCGACCTCGCGGAAGTGTTGGATTGCCTGGTCCGAGCGGCGGGCGGTACCGCCCGCCAGGGCCGTGTCCGTGTGCGACTGGAGCAGCCGCTGGGGGGCGCCCCGCCCCCCGGAGACGACGTTGTAGGAGCCGCCCTGGGCGTGCACCGAGTAGGGCGCCCCCGGCCGGCCCGACAGCGACATCGGCTGCCACATCCCGTTCAGCCGCACCCACTGGTCGCCGGCCTCCAGGGGCGGGAGGTCCGCGGCTGCCTGGGCGTTGAAGGCCGCGAACCCGGGGACCTCCGGCGTGAACCCGTAGCGCCCGGCCAAGGTCTCGCGCATCCGGAGCGGGTTCGCGGTCGGGACGAAGTCCGGGCTCAGCTGGAACGGGCGGAACCCGATCCCCTCCATCATCCAGCGTGGCGTCACCGGCTCCGCCGACGGGCGGAAGAGGGCACCCCCACGCCGGTGCAGGCCGCTGACCGGCACCCACGCGGTGCCCGTCCCGAGGGCTCCACCGCTCAGCCCGGCCCAGAACATCTGCGAGCCGAGCTCCGTGCCGCTGATGCGACCGGCGACGAGGTCGTCAGCCAGGTCCAGCCCCGTGCCGAACATCCCCGACGGGGCCCCGACAAGCCCTGCGCTCACCGCGTTGGCGCCGAAGCTGCGCCACCCCGTCAAGGACGCCGCCGGGCCGCCGAAGAACCGGGTGGCGACGGCGTTGGTCACCCCGGGGGACACCAGGGCGCCGCCGGCGCCGACCAGCCCGTCGATGGCGCCGCTCTTCACACCCGACCACGTGCGGTCGGCGACGTAGGCGGTGTCGAAGCTGTGCGCGTCGTCGGTGAGCGCCAAGAGCCCTTCTCCACCGGTCGCGCCCGCCAGCTCGAGCCCACCCCGGGTCCCCGCACCGGCCAGCGACCCCGCCCCGAGGGCGAGCGCGGTCGTGCCGATGCCGGTCGCACCGGCCGCGAACACCGCACCGGCCGCCAGCCCGCCGGACAGCCCGGCGGCGACACCGAAGGCGACGTCGCGGGTGATCTCCAGGGCGATCACGGCTCGCTGCGCCCCGTGGATGTGGGCCTCGTTGAACATCCGGCCGGCGACCTCGATACGCCTGGCGGCGGTCTCCGCAAGGACGAGCTGCCGGGCGGCCTCGCCGTAGTTCCCGATGAGGAGTGCCAGCGCCTGTCCGGCAAGGGCGGCGTCGACGAGGTCCGACTGGATCGCCATCGCCCGCGACGGGTCCTCAGCGTCACCCAGCCACCCGGCGATGGCGCTGATGATCGGGTGGTCCTCGTTCACCTCGGCCTGGGTCTCGTAGTGGACGTACCCGGTTGTGCGAAGATCCCTGGTCCGGCGCGCCCCGTCCCGGAACGCCTCCTCGATCCGGGCACGCATCTGCGTCACCGCGGAGGCGGGGATGACGACCCGCTCCCCGTGGTGGTACGCGACGAGCCCGCCGGGCTGCCGCGGGTCCGGCAGCAGGGCGGCCAGCTGGTCGGTGACGTGCGTGAGCTGGGCGACGACGTCGGTGTCGCTCGTCTCGAAGATCCGGGCCACGCGTTCGACGTGTCGCGCCGCCGCGCCCGCCTGGCGTGCCTGCCCGAACTGCGGCGCAAGGCTCTCCAGCTCCCGGCGCAGGACCTCGCGGTCGGCACGGGACAGGCCCGGTCGTTCGAGCGCGGCCATGATCCGGTCGACCTCGGCGTCGACGTCGGCCGGCTCGGTGTACTGGACGCTGGACCGTTCGGTGAGGATCCGGGGAGCAGGCAGGTCGCTGTCTCGCGCGGCCGGCTGCCGGGAGCGTGGCCCTCGCCGCTTCACGGGCCGGTCCGCGGCCCGCCGGGCGCGGTCCCGCTCCTGCAGCACGCTCCGCAGGCGGGCCAGTCCCCGCTCGACGCTCGCGAGCTCCGGGGTGGAGCTGGTCTGCCGGTCCCTCCACTGCTCGAGCGCGACGATCTCGTCCACGAGGGCGGCGTGCTCCCACGACTCCACGTCCGGGGAGCCGACGAGCCACTCGTCGACGGACCTCGCCAGCCCGGGGGACGCGCCCGTCACGGTGGCCGCCGTCGTCCCGCGCTCGCCGCCCGGGCCGACGGTCAGCGTGTGCGCCTCGGCCTCGTGGGCGGGCCCCGGTGGGGGACCGCCCTGTCGCTGCTGCAGCACGTGGGCGATCTCGTGGGACAGCAGGCGCATCCCCCCGGTCGTCCCCGGCTGGTAGCGCCCGCGGGCGAAGCCGACCGACTCGCCCACGGTGTACGCCGCGGCGCCCAGTGCGCGGGCGGTCCCCGCGACGGTGTCGTTGTCGTGCACGCTCACCGTCGACAGGTCCTGCCCGAAGCGCTGCTCCAAGGACCTGCGGGTCCCCGCGTCGAGCGGGTGACCCGTGCCCCTGGTCGAGGGCGCGGCCGCGGTGGACGCCGGCCGCTGCTGCGACCGGCGGCCGGCGGCCCAGGACGGGCCCATCAGAGCTCGTCCGTCGGAGTCGGCCACGGGTCCCGGTCCGGGCGCGAGCCCGCTGCCTCGGCGTCGTCCGGGAGGCGGTCGCGTTCGAGGTGGTCATAGATGTCCTGCCCAGGACCCGACGTCCCGTCGTCGCCGGTCGTGCCCCGCAGCACCGCCAGGTCCGCGTCGCTGAGGCCGAGCTCGCCGAGTCCGGCGAAGTCGTTCTGGCTGATCGTGACCTGCCGTCCCGTCCGTCCGCCGACCTCGAAGGTGATGCGGCGAACCGATCCGGGCTCGTCGCTGGTCGGGGAGTACTGGACCTCGTAGGTGATCGAGTCCAGCACGCTGACCTCGACGCTCCCGTCGGCGGTGGGCACCCGGAGGCGGGTGCCCTGGGCCCGGATCGCGACGTCGACCGTCCACCCCAGGTCGTGTGCCTTGCGGATGACGGCCTCGATGCCCCGGTTCTGCGTGCGAAGGTTGAAGGTGTCGGGCGCGAACCACAGCCCTTGGAGCAGCTCCGAGCCGAAGCCCGGGCCGGACATGTGTGCGCGGTGGAAGCCCCTGAAGAACGAGGCGAGCCGGGAGCGCAGGGCCGGTCGCACCCCGAGCCCGCCGAGCTCGGAGGCACTGAGGGTGTAGCGCTCCAGACCGACCTCCGGCAGGGACCTGTCCAGGCCCTCGGTGATGCGGCCCTCTGCCGTGGCCACCACCTGCGTCTGCTCCACGTCCTGGAACCTGTCGAACGGACGCCGGGTCGCCCGCCCCCACTCACCGGGTGTCTCGGTCCCCCTGATGTGCGGGTCGCCGAGGGCCCGCAGCCGCTCCCGCGCGCGGGCGACGAGGGAACGGGCGCGCTCGAAGGCCAGGCCGAACTCGACCGGGGTCATCGTGGCGAACCGGCGCAGGCCGTCCAGGGCCTGCTGTGCGGCGGTCAGCTCCTGAGTCATCGTGGCGACTACACCCGGCGTGCGGTCGACCGGCCGGGGCAGCGCCTCGACCGACCGGCCGGCGGCGAACCCCTGGCGCAGCTCCTCGAGGTCGGCGGTCAGCTGGTCCACCCGCGAGTCGCGGCGCGGTTCGCCGTGCTCGCCGAGGCCGGCGGCCAGCCGTTCCAGCCGGCGTACCCGGGCCTCCAGCGTGCCGCGCGAGACCCTCCCGTCATCCGCCGTCGTGGCTCTGAGGTTGTCGACGATGACGCCGCGGTCGCGGTCGGTCAGCATGCCGGCACGCTCGAGGCTCTCGACGGCGCGGTCCAGCCGCTGGGTCAGCTGAGCGTTCCACGCCCGCCGGTCGCCCAGGTCGGCATCCGCCGGGTGGCGGATCCGGCGGGTCACCTGAGCTCGCATCCGGGCGAACGCCGCGGCGTCCAGCGCCGCGACGTACCCGCGCCGGGGCTGGTCGTAGCCGTTCTGGAACAGGTCGAAGTAGAAGTCCACCTGACCCTGGAGGTTGGCGATGTCCGCCTCGATGTCGCGCGCGTGCGGAGAGCCGGTGCTGACGGCGGCGGCGAGCTCGCCCATCCGCAGACGGATGACCTCAGGCAGCTTGTGGAGCTCGAGGAGCGCCTCGAAGGCCAGCGAGTCGGGGTGCGGCTGGCCCCGGGTGCCGCCGAGGACGGCCGCGACCCGGTCGAAGGTGATCCGGACCAGACCGACGAAGCCCTGATAGCGGCGCAGCTGGGCGATCGTGCCCGCGTGGGCGCGGACGTCGGCCGCGGTCGCGCGAGCCCCGGCGACGACGTCGATGCTCCGGACCAGCCCGAACGCATCGGTCTCGAAGTGCACCCGCACGGAGTTCGACTCACCGGCCTGCTCCCGACGGAACCCGATCCCGTCCGCGACGCCGGGCGGCAGCAGCGAGGCCAGTGACGGGTCGGGTGCCGATGGTGGTCGGCGGTCGACGTCCGCGTCGCCACGCGGCCCGGGCGGCTCCGCGCCCGTGGGGGACGCCGCGGCCTCCGACGTCGTTCGCGGGCTGTCCGCCTCCGGGCCCGGGCGAGGCACGTCCCCGTCCGTCACGGTTCGGGTGCCCTCTCCGACCGCCGGACCTTCCGGGACACCGGGCTGGGCCGACCTCCGCAGCTGCTCGGCACGCCCGATGAGGTGGGAGCCCGCGGCCATCCCGTTGGCCTGGAGGGCGCCGCCGAGCAGCATCATGATCGCGGCCCGCTTCTCGCTGTCCGACCCCGGCCCGTTCATCACGGCCCTGATCTCTGCGAGCGTGTGGATGTTGACCAGGATCAGCCCGAGGTGGTCGGCGCCGGCACCGACGATCGCGATACCGCGGCCCGTGGCGCCGACCACCCGCAACGCGGCCGAGCCGCTGCGCGTGCCGCGCGAGACCACCTTCCCGATCGGCCCCGCGAAGGAGCTGAGCACGTCCACGACGTCGAGCCAGGTCGAGAGGTCGTCGAAACGCAACGTGTCCGCGGATGCCTGGTCCGCCAGCCGGTATGCGGCCGGCACGGCGCCGACCATCCCGATCGGCACCATCAGCGCGAGGGACGCCCCGCCGGTGAACGGCGCGGCCACGAGGGCGGCGATGGCGGCGGCGTTCGCGACGGCCTCCACCGTGCTCATCGCGATCGCCGTCGGGTCGGCCTCCACCCGGATCGTGAACTGGCGCCCCGTCGTCCCTCCTGGTGTGTCGGGGATCTGCAGTCTCAGGTGGCCCCGACCGAACGCGTTGTACCGCTCGAAGAGGGCCTCCACCGCCGCGAGGACGGCCTCCCTGCGGCGGATGACCGGGTCGTCCGGGTGGCTCCCCGTGCCCCGTCCGTGGGCGTCGCGCCCGCTGGTCAGCTCGTAGGCGTCCACGAGGACGCTGTGCCCCTCGGGCGTCGTGGTCGAGAAGATCTCGATCAGCGGCTGGAGGGCGCTCCCGGTGTCGGGGACGAAGGCCACGGTGAGGATCTCGCCGTGCCCGCCGGTCCCGATGCGGGCGGTCCGGCGCTCCATCACCCGCCGCATCGCCTCCAGCTGCGCGACGATCGGCCGGCGTTGCAGCTCGCCGAGGTCCGCCCGCGCGGACTCCCTCTCGTAGTCGCGGATGAGCCGCGCCAACCTGCGCCCGGCGTCGGGGGAGGCCGTGTCCCTCAGGCGGTCCCTGCGGTCCTCGAGCATGCCCCGCAGCTCGGGCGCGAGGTCCGGGTCGCGCAGGAGCTCGGCAAGGATGTCGAGCTCCTGCTGGACCTGGTCGGTGTCGGTCAGGGCGGAGGACAGGGACCGCTGCGCCAGGTCCTCCTGCGTCCGGATCCAGATCGGGACGACGGCGGTCGAGGGGTACCGGCGGACCTCGTCGTCGCCGTCCAGCCTCGGGTCGAGGATGCCCCGGACCAGGTAGAGCCCCGGGCCGAGGTCCTCGAAGGAGATCTCCTCCTCGCACCGGTCGCGGGTCACCTGGCCGACGAAGTCGCGGATGACGGAGCCGGCGAGCCGCATGAGGGCGGCGACCCCGGCGATCGTCACCGCACCCACGCCGATCCCCGAGCCGATCATCGTCGTGACGGCCACGGCGATGGTGGCCGGGTCGAGGTCCTCGGTGGCGGACTCGGCGAGGGTGCGGGCGTCTGCCGCGAGGTAGCCGGCCTCCTGCCCGAGGTGGTGGCCGAGGACGTCGCGAGCGCGGGGCTGATGGCCGCTGCCGAGCGGCTGCCGGGCCGTCTCCCCGAGCACGGCGTCGAGCTCGCCCTGGGGGACGGTCTCGATGTTGCTGTCGGCGGCCCGGCGCACGTCCGAGTCGGGCACGCGGAGCACCTCGAAACGGTAGGTGAACCCTCCGAACGCGTCGGCCAGGTGGTCGTAGACGTCGCCGAAGACGACGTTGAGCCGGAACACGTGCGTGCTCGAGATCGACGCGGCCCAGCCCTCGGACCGGTGCAGGTCCGGCACGTGCGTCAGCGTCGAGGGGAACGGGGGCGCGTTCCGGTCGCCCAGGGTGTCCACCATCCGCATGTCGGTCGCGGTGCCCGCCACCTGTGTCCGGCGCTGGAAGCGCCGCCACAGCTCCGTCCGCACGTCGCCCTGGACGCCGGCGCCCGTCAGCTCGCCGCGGACGAGCGCGTCCACCAGTGCCGGCTGCGAGTGGACGAACCGGATCAGCTGCACCGCGTCGCTCACCGAGACGTTCGCGTCGTCGCCGGGTCCGTCGACCCGCGACGGCGCGCCGTCCGCCTGGGGAGCGGGCACCGGTGCCAGGCCCCAGAAGCGTCGGAACGACGGGTCGTCGAACAGGGCCTCGTCGATGCGGATCTCGTCGACCGCCAGCACATCGGGCCACAGCGTGGTGTAGAGCCCCTCGGCGGCGTGCGTGAGGACGGTCCCCAGGGCGACCGAAGGCCGCAGCAGCGGCAGGGCCTCGAGTGCCCAGTCCCGGACGGTCCCTGCCAGGGACTGCAGGTGGGCCAGCGCGATCGGCTGGGTGTACCAGCCCGGAAGGTCGCCCACGACCTGCCTGAACTCCGGACTGGCCAGGGTCTGCGACAGCGCCGAGGCGAACCAGCCCACGTACAGGATCTCGGTGTTCTCCCGGCTGATGTCGAGTCTCTCCCAGACCGGGGCGTCCTCGCCCCCGGCGACCTCCCGGAGCAGGTGCTGGACGATCCGCCACGCCACCGCCGTGCTGATCGTGAAGGCCGGGTAGACCGACCTGGCGCCCGCCACCTCGACGTCGGTGTTGGTGGCGAGGAACGACTCGCAGTACCGGCGGTCGTAACGCTCCCCGAGGAGGTGCTTGGCGTAGACGGAGAAGTAGTGCTCCTGCCACGAACGTTCGGGAAGGGGGCGCTCGGGCCCCGTGGGGGTGACCGTGATGTTCGTGAACCCGGAGTACGCCACGGTGGCGGGGGGCGGGTACGAGCCGTCGGCCTCGGACAGTGGAGGCGGCTGGGGTGCTCCCTCTCCAGGCCCGGCGTCCCGCTGGATCACGGGCCGGCCCGCCACGCCCGCGGGCCCCTGCTGGACCACGTGGGTGGCCTCGTGCGCGAGGAGCGGCAGGTCGGTGAGCTGGGCGGGGTCCGAGAGCCAGATCTGCGAGCCGTAGGTGAAGGCCTGCGCACCCAGCAGCCTGGCGGCCCGGCGCGCCTCGACGTCGTGGCGCAC
Organism: Georgenia sp. 311; assembly: GCF_006151955.1. Lineage (NCBI taxonomy): Bacteria > Bacillati > Actinomycetota > Actinomycetes > Allobogoriellales > Allobogoriellaceae > Georgenia > Georgenia sp. 311. The sequence continues at coordinate 143,917 of NZ_VDFS01000018.1, forward strand.
CCGGACGCGGCCGAGGTCGGCGGCGAGGACGGCCGAGAGCCGGCTCAGGACGGGTGGCGGCAGCGGGTCACCGGGCCGTGCCCTGGACAGGATCGCCGAGAGCTCCGTGCCGTTCGCGGCGGTCGGCGCGGTCACCGGTGCCGTCGCAGCCCTGGGCCGGGGGCGGCCCGGGGGGCTGGAGGGCTGGGCCCGGGCCACGTCGGCGAAGCGGTCGGCCTCCTGCTCGTACTCGTCACCCGGCGGCCCGATCTCGAGGCTCTCGACGGCTCCACCCTCAGGGTCAGGGGCGTTCTCGGCGTGCGAGGCGTGCGGGGCGTGCTCGTGAGCCCGGAGCGCCGCCCGCCCGGCGAGGGCGTGACCCGGCGCGGCTCGCCGCGGAGCCGGTCGCGGGCCCACGCCGACGTCGCTCACACGTTCGCATCCCGTCCGTGCAGGTCGATCAGCAGGTTCCGCACCCGGGCGACCGTCGCGGTCGCGGTCCCGGTCAGCTTCGGGACCTTGTCCGCCCGGTACAGGTCGTCGAGGGTGTGGATGCCGACGGCGGCGAGCCGGTCGGCGTTCTCCCTCGACACGGCCGTCAGGGCTGTGACGTCCAGCGTGCCGAGACGCCGCGGGTCGCCGACCAGCGCGGTGCGGAAGGTGTTCCTCCCTGCCTGGTCCAGGACGGCCTCGGCCTCGGCGACGGCGTGGACGTACTCCTCGAGCTCGATCACGGGTGTGCCGACCCGTGCCTCGAGGTCCTGGGCGTCGTCGATGACCGAGTCGCCCCTGAGCGGGGTGTGGGCGAGGACCATCCCGGCGGTCAGTGGTCGAGCTCCGGTCAGGGTCGGCCGGGCCGAGTCGAGAAGGGGAACCGTGTCCCACTCCTTCTTGAGGTCGGCCACACTCCTTCCCACGAGGTCCGCCGCCCGGACGGCGAGCACCGCCTCGACCGGTGTGTCGTCCCGGTAGAGCGCGATGGTGACCGTCGTGTCGGGCGCGTCGCTCGCGACGCCGACCAGGGTCTGGGGCTTCGTGCCGATGGCCCAGGTCTTCCCGTGGGTATCCCTCGGGGCGGCGCAGTCGAAGCACATCCCCCGGAGGGAGACGACGTACCGGCGCTCGCCGTCGGCGTCGAAGGACTCGATCCCCTCCCGGCTCAGGGTGAGCGCGGCGAGCACGACCCAGCCCGACTGTGGGCACGACGCGCACGTCGCCGCCGTCGCGCACGGGTGCGCCGTGGACCGACAGGGTTGCTCGTAGTGCTCAGGGAGCTCCTCGAGCAGGCTCACCTCGTACCAGTCGCGGATCCGGCTGTTCTCGCAGGCGGTGTCGGAGCACGAGCAGCCGGTGGGACCGAGCACGGGTTTGACGGGGATCTCGACGTGCCGGAGCGCGAGGTAACGCGGTTCGTCCATGGGGAACGTGGCGACAGGGGCGCACCACGGGTCGCTGGCGGGCGGGCACAGCAGCGACCCTGCGCCGTCGGTGTGGCACAGGTCGACGACGAGGTCGGCGGGAACCACGATCTCGTTCCCGTACGGGTCGATCGCGTAGCCGGCGCTGATGCCCACCGTGCACGGGTTCTCGCTGTCCGTGCCCGGGGTGGCGCACCGGGTGACCACGAGCCCGCAGACGATGCCCCAGCCGTGGAGGAACCGGTTGTGCCGCCGCAGCCGGTCGGCGACGTAGAGCTGGTCCTGGGACAGGTCGTCCGGGCCGACGCGCTGCCGGTCGAAGTATCGGGTCCGTTCCAGGCCTGTGGCGGTCTCGCCTCCTCCCGGTGCTGACCCGCCGCACTCACACGGTGCCGTGCAGGGGGCCAGGCGGGTGGGCAGTTCAGCTGCGGTCGTCATCGTCGTGCTCCCAGTAGAAGGTCCAGTGGATCCAGGCACCGGTCTGGCCGGTGCGTGGCATCCGCAGCCGCGTAGGACGGATGCTGCGCTCGTGGGTGGGGGAGGGGCCGTGTGCGTAGACGTGGGCGACGTCCGGCTCCGTCAGGCAGGTGCCGGCGAACGCGCCGACCGCCTGCTCACCGGCGTGGGCGGGGACGACGACCAGCACCCTGCCGTCGTCGAGGCCGGTCATGTCGGCGACGAACCGCACGACCTCCCTCAGCTCGTCGTGGACGGTCGCGTCGAACGAGGCGGGGAAGCGGTCGGTCACCGCTGCTGCCGCGCCGTCCGGGAGCGGGGCGGCCGTGAGCGGTAGCTCTGCCGGCCCGTCCGGGCCGACGATCCACGCACGGGGCGTGAGTCCGTCCAGCGGTCCGGTCCCGGCGAGCTCGACCGTGAGCTCGGTGCCGCTCATCCGGGAGGCGTTGGGCGGGTGCACGGCGGTGACGGCCGTGGCCCCGGCGACGACCGGCGCCACCTCGAAGACCGCATGGACCCGTCCGCCCTCGTACGGGTCTCCGAAGCAGCCCGGCTGCTCGCTGCCCATGATCGTGTCGAGGGTGGTCCCGGGGGCCGTGAACCGGTCGGCCCGCCAGATCCTGGCGCGGGTGTCCCGGGTGAGCGGTGTGCCCGCGTACTCGATACGGGCGATGCCCCCGGTGGGGGAGGCGGCGGCCGGCCCGGAGTCCGGGGTCGCCCTCGCCTGGAGGAGGACCACCTGCCGGGAGCCGGCCCGTCTCGCGTCCCTGGACCGGAACTCGTAGACGAGCCGGTGGCCGGCGGGGGAGGGCTGGGATGCCGTGGGGAGGAACCGCAGTCCGACCCGGGTGAAGGTGACGGTCCCAGCGCCGTCGGGGGCTGTGTGCTCCGTGGCGACCCAGGCCCGCAGCCAGTCGTCGGGGTCGTCGACCCGGTCCACGTCGATCGGCTGGTCGAAGGTGAGCTCGACACGTGGTCGTTGCCGCCACCGACCCCACTCCGAGGGGGAGCCCTCGCGGGAGAGGACCCGGCCGGGCGGCGGCCAGATCCGGCACAGGCTCGGCGGTTCGGTGCGCTCACCCTCCGCCATGCCGAGGCGGGCAGCCAGGTCGACGTTCCGCACCACGTCCCTGCGCCCGTCGGCGGTCACCCCGGCCACCGCGTCCTGGGTCAGCGTGACGGTGCCGAGGGTCACGCAGTCCCCACAGTCCGTGCCGCACCCCTGCGGGGAGGTCCCGCACCCGCAGGCCTCACCGCTCGCGCACCCCGGTCGGTGGCTGCGCAGCTCGAGCCGGAAGCCCTCGCGGACCGCGCCGGGCAGGCACTCGGTGCGCGTGTCGCAGTCGGTGACGACGACCCGTGCCGGGGCGGTAGGACACTCGTGGTGGACGAGGCAGAGCCGGAACGTGCCCCGGGGGTCCGGGGCACAGTCGGGCTCGAGCACGGTGCGTGCGTCGTCGACGGCGACCGCGGCCGGGACGACGACGAGGCGGCCGTGCCCGTCGACGGCGGCACCCGCAGCGACCGCCAGCCCGCGCGTCCCGTGCGGGGAGAGCTCCAGGCCGCAGAGCACGCTGCACCCCACGGTGAGCCGGGTGAGGGTCTGCTGGACGTGGCGGAAGTAGGCCTGGTCGCGCTGGAACTCGGCGACCCCCATCTCCTTGCCGTGCCAGTAGGTGTTGCGTTCCAGGAGCGGCAGCGCGTCGCCACGGTCGTGGTCGGCCGGTACAGCGAGGGCGGTCGTGTGCTGTGTCATGTCGGGTTACCTGCTCTCGCACGGTTGGACGGGCTGTGGGTGGGGGTGGCCGGCGGAGCGGTCCCGCCGGGGGCGGCTGGCGGCGGGCTCGGGCCGACGACGGTGGTCATGCCGACGACGGCCCGGACGCCCACGACCGTGCCCGGCCGCACGCACACGTGGGCGTGGGTGTGCGCGGGCTTCTCCCGCTCGACGGTGGCCGCGATCCCGGCGCGCCGGGCCGGGCTGTCCATGTCCGGGGGGAGGAGGACGGTGAACCGGTGGGCCAGGTCGCCGAACAGCGGCGCCCCCCGGTCGTTCGGGCCGATGAGGTGGGCCCGGTCCAGGACGGCGGTCCGGTCCAGCACCGCGCCCTCGGCCGGGGCCGCCGTCGTCATCGTCGTGCGCCCGAGCTCGCTCGCGCGGTCGCCGAGCACCCACACGTGCGCGTGTCCGGCCGGCTCGTCGATGGTGACGTCGACGCCGTGCTCGATGACGATCTGCCGGCGCAGCGCCGCGGGGGTGCCGCGGCGGGCGTGCCACCGGAACGCCTCCGCGACGACCCGACGCCGCAGGGCCGGGTCCCACCCTTCGTCCAGCGGGGCGTCGACCCAGGTGGACAGCCAGTCGAGCCAGCGGTCGCCGTCGAGGTCGTCGGTGGCGGTCGCGGGGTCGAGCTGGATGGGGAGCTCGACCAGTGCGTCGGTGATCTCGTCCAGGCCGGTGGCGAGCAGCCGCAGGAACGGGTCGAGGAACTCCTCCGGGCGTCCGCGTGCGCGGTAGACCTGCGGGAGCTCGTCGATGAGGGCGGGCCCGTTGAGGTGGAGCTCGACCAGGTCGATCCATGGCGCCGGCCCCGCCTCGGGGACGACCGTGAGCTCGAGCTGGGCCCAGGACGACTCGGAGGGGACGCGCACGACCCGGTCCGGGGACGCCGTCCCGCTCGGCGATCCGTGGAGGACGTCACCGTCCGCGGCCAGGAACCGGGCGGTGAGCGTCGCGTGCCCCGCACCGAAGCTGCCGCGGGCCCGGATGCGGGCGAGGTTGCGCGCGCCGGGGTCCACGGTGAGCGGGAAAGGGCCCACGACGGCGGTCGCGCGCTCGGCCAGGACGGTACCGACGATGTGCCGGGTGACGGCCGGGTCGGACGCCCACAGCACCTGCGCGTGGTCGGTGGTGACGCCCAGCACGGTTCCGGCGCTCTCGCCCAGGGCGGCCCCGCCCGCGGTGCTGACGACCCTGACCCGGCCCAGAGCGGGCGCCGAGACGTGCAGACGGTCGCCGACCGCACGGACGAGGAAGGGCCCGCTCAGGCCGGGGACCCGGTCCGTCCTGGTGTCCGCGGGGTCGAGACCCACGACGGTCACCAGGGCGGTGTCGGTGCCGACGACGACGTGGCCCGCGGCGTCCACCGTGACCGAACGGGCCCCGTCGATCCGGTGGACCAGGACCGCGGCCCCGTCCCGGGTGAGCCGCTTGAGGCCGTCGGCATCGACGGCGAGGACGGTGTCCCCGCGGGTGACGACGTCCTCCGGCCCGTCCAGTCCCGCCCACCGGACGAGCAGCCGGCCGGTCGTCACGTCCCGGCCGTCGACGGTGCCGCGTGGGGTGTCGGCGACCAGGAGCATCCCGTCCCGGTCCAGGGCCAGTCCGGCCGCTGCGCCGAACCCGGTGAGAGGTGACGACGTCCGTGCGCCCGTGCAGTCGTACCCGTCGACCGCGTGCCGGTCCTCGGTCACCGCGAGCACGGCGCCTCCGATCGAGACCAGGCCGCGGACGCGGGCTGCCTCCGCGGGCACCGGTCCGTCCGTCAACGGACCGGACCAGGCGGGCAGCGAGGCGACGAGGAGCCGCCGTCCTGCCTCGTCGATGTCGAACCCGGTCGTGACGACGGGCAGGGCAGGGTCCGGGAAGCGGGCCGTCCACCGGCCGACGCCCAGTGCCTCGCTGGTGCTCATAGGGATCCCTCCACCCCGATCCAGGTGATCGCCCACTCCAGCTCGGTCGCCACCAGCGTGGTGATCTCGTCCGTCAGCCCGGAGCCGTCGAGGAACTCGGCGAAGGTGCCATCGGTCCGACCGGCGCGGACCGTGGGGACGAGGATCTCGACGGTGAGCCTGGTGGCGCCGGCGCCCACGACGTCCGGCTCGGTGGTCCACAGCATCACCGGGGTGGAGAGCTCGGGGCCGGTGACGTCGAACCAGCGCCGCCCCGAGAGCCTGGCCTGGTAGTCCGGGGTGCCACGGAACCCGGCGACGGACGTGTCGGCCACCGTGCGCAGGCCGTAGGCGACCCCGGCATTGGTGGTGGCGAGCTCCCAGCCGGCGGGTGACGGGCGATGCACCCCCGCGTCCACGTAGGGCAGGCGCCGCTCACCCAGCACCTGACGGCGCCCGAAGCTGATGCTGCTGAGCACGCAGCCGGTCACCCGCACCGTGGCCAGCGGCAGCGCCGACCCGGCCGCACCGGGGAAGTCGGTCGCGGGGACGAACTCCACCAGCGGCTCGTCCATCCACGCGCTCACCCCGTCCGCGCCGCACAGGCCGGTGTCGGTGAAGCCGGTGGGGTCGGGGTCGAAGCGACACACCAGTACGTAGTCGGTCGGGCCCGGCACGGGAGGGACCTGCACCGTCACCGGTGCGACCAGCACGATCTCGTGGCCCTCGGGGTCGATGCCGTACCCCGGCTCGACGGTCACCTCCACCTGGCCGACGGTGGCGGTCACCGTCAGTCCCTGGCCGATCCCGGCGCCGTGCAGGAACCTGTTGTGCGCCCACCGACGCGCCCACTCGGTGGCCAGGTTGTCGTTCAGCGTCCGTGCGGTCAGGGACTGCCCAGCGAAGTAGGACGCCCGTCGCGGGCCGGTGGGGAGCACCATCAGGCCTGTCCTTCCGTCTCTAGCCGATCACCGGGGGCGGGATCGGTGGCTTGTCGGAGCAGTCGGCGAGGTCAGCCGGTGTGACCTGCTCGCGGCGGGTGTCGACGCCGACCCAGGAGACGTCGAGCAGGACCGCCCGGTCCGTGCCGTCACGGGCGGAGCGGGACCCGTCGCGGAGCGTCTGGAAGGCCGCGGCGGTGATGTGCAGGAAGAGGGTGAGCGTGAAGCTGGTCGACGTGGGACGGCAGATCGTGGTGAACCACCCGCGGACCTCGCGCTGGACGGCGATCGCGCCACCGTCCGCGAGAGAGACGGAGACGAAGTACAGCGGCGGGCGGGCGAAGGCGGCGTCCGCGGTACGGACCTGCCGCTCGAGCGTGTGCCGCCACTCGTCGACCTCCAGGTCGTCCAGGGTCAACAGCTCACGGCCGACTCCGATGTGCGGTCGCACCGGTGCCGGGACCAGGCTGCGTCCCTCGTGACTGACGGGTGGCACCCACTCGACCGTCGCGTGGGGCCCGGACGGGACAGCGGCGGCCCGCAGGAGACCGAGCGGCACGTCCGAGGGTCGGGCCGACGCCGTGGCTGGCCGGGCGGTGACCCTCGCGTCCGGGCCGAGCCACAGGCGGTACCGCCCGGGCGTGGCCGGAGGATCGACGAGGGCCACCTGCCGGAGGACCACGAAGTCCCCCCGCGGGGTGAACGCCTCCCCGGCCGAGACCTCGACCCGGCCTCCGGTGACGCGGGCCTCCAGCCCGCCGGCCACGCCGTAGCGGCCGTGGACCTTCGCGACGTGGTGCGCGTCGGCGCTCGCGGTCCGCAGCGACACGCGGTCCACGGCGAGGTCCCCGAGCACCGTCCTGGACTCGAACACGCGTGGTGCGGTGGATCCGGTCATGACGTGCCCGCCCGTCCGCCGACGGCAGTGACGTCGACGTCACCGAGCGCGACCACGTCCCCGGCCGGCACACAGACGTTGCCGCACCCGGTCCCGCACGTGCAGGACGCGCCGGGCCGGAGGCAGCGGCACCCTCCCCGGCGCACGGTGACCGAGGCTGCGAGGTCGACGTCGGGGACCGCGCCGACGACGGCCATGAGCTCGCTCTGGTAGACGTCGCGACCGAAACGCCAGCCACGCCCGTCCGAACCTCCGCGCAAGGGGTGCAGGAACCCGCGGAGCGCGTCCCCGGCTGCGGCCACGGCCCGAGCCGGGTGCGCGCCCGGGCGAAGCACCACCTGCGCCGTCACGTGCACCTCCGTGTAGCTGGGCCCGAACACCCGGACCCGGGTGCCGACGGTGCGGTACCTGTCCAGGTGCCGCACGACCCGCTCGTGGTCGTCGGGCGAGAGCGCCGGGTGGTGGTCCGGGGCGCGCGGGCTGACGATCACCGAGACGGTGCCCGGCGCGAGCTGGCAGGGCAGGGCCAGGTCGACGTTCGCCCACGCGCGGGCTCGAGCCACGTCCACGCCCGGCGTGGCGAGGGCGACCCGCTCGAGGTCGGCGCAGGTGACGGCGCGCGAGGGCACCGGCAGGCCATCGAGCACCTGCCGGTCGAGGTCGTCGCACGAGTCAGCATCGCCCAGCGCCTCGGTGAGCCGCTCGTGGGCCCAGAGCATGGCCGCGGCCCGGTTGAGGGTGTCCTCGAGCTGCTCGCCCGGCCGCGACCGCAGCCCGAGCAGGCGCAGGAACATCTCGCGGTGGCCCGCCGGGATCTGGTCCGACCGGTAGGACAGCGCCTCGACCTTCGCGGCCAGCAGCTCCAGGATGGTGATGCCGGGGTCATGGACGTTGTGGTCGGTCCACGTCGGTGCCGTGCTGGGCAGCCGGTCCCGCGCCTCCTGCACGAGCTGGACCCACCTCAGGTCGTCGAGGACCTCCACGGGTAGAGCCATCAGTGCACCTCCGGCCTGGTGAGCGTGAGCGTGACCGGGCCGGGCACCGGCAGCTCGGCTCGTCCGAGCTGGTGGCTGGTGCCGGCGACCCGCCCGCCGACGAGGACGGTGAAGCTCTCCACGTGGTCGACGTCGGGATGGTTCTCGAGCAGGCCGGCCAGGCGGGCCGGGTGGACGGTGGCGCCGAAGCCGTGCCCCCCGGTCACCGGGTGCAGGTAGGAACGCACCGCGGCGGCGACGCGGTCGAGCGGGTTGCCGGGGCGGACGTTGCCGGGCGTCGGCCGGCGCAGGGCGACCGTCACCTCCAGGCCGACCGCGACGAACACCGGGCCGGTCACCGTCAGCCCGACGAGTGCGCCGGGCGGGCACCGGCGGACGAGGTGGCGCCGCACCTTCTCGAGCAGCTGGGCCGACGGGACCGGCGGCGTGGCGTGGGACTCGGGCAGGACGTGGACCGCCAGGGTGCCTCCCAGGTCGTCCGGGTGAGCGACCACCGTGGCGAGCAGCACCTCGGGCGAGGCCTCCAGGGCGAGCGCACCGTAGTCGGACTCCGTCACGGCCTGGAAGCGGTGGCGCACGACGTGGGGCGCGCGGAGGATCGCGCGCTCCGCCGTCTCGGCCGCCGCACCACCGCTCGCCGCGACGGGGTTGGACAGGGCACCGACCAGCATCGCGGACAGGGGGTTGGCGATCGCCCCTGCGGCCACGTTGCCCTCGGGGCCCCCACCGGACGTACCGGTCAGCCGCACGTTGTCCCCCCCGGTGGGCAGCGCCCGCCCGTGCCGGTCGTCGCCGAACCGGTGGACCCCGGTGGCGAGGTCGACGGTGAGGTGCCGGTCGGTTGGGCTGGAGGAGGTGAGGTTGGGGCGGACCGTCCACCGCACCCACACCGCGGTCGGGGACCCGTCGTCGGCCCGCTCCACGACGAGGGTGTGGGCGCTCCCCGCCAGCTCCCGCTCCAGGATCGGGAGGTCCGTCCGGGACCGTGGCCCGTCCAGCTCCCGGACCTCGACGACGAGGCCGGGCAGCAGGGGGGCGTTGGTGGAGAACAGGCGCTGGTTCGGCCGGCCCGTCCCGGAGCCGAGCACCTCCCCGTTCACCGGCCGCGACTGGGTGGTCCAGGCGACGTTCGGGACGACGCGGTTCACGGTGACGTCCGGCAGCGGGCTGCCGGGTGCCAGCCGGGCCCGCAGCCAGGTGCGCGGCGTCCCGAACAGCGGTGGTTCGGGGTCCTCGACGGTCGCCCGGGGGTGCTCGTCCCGCAGCGGTCGGCTGAGGGTGATCGTCCGGCCGGCGACACTCGCCACGGTGACGAGCTCCCCGCCGTTCTCGTCCCGGACGTGCACGAGCTCTCCGGCCTCGAACCGGGCCGCGTCGGCGGGGGTGAGCGTGGTGACGGTCGTCCCGACGGCGCGTGCCGGCCCCACCCGCCGCAGCGGGCGGTTGCCGGGCCAGGTGGGGCGGACCAGGCCGGTGTCGGTGAGGTGGTCGGTGCCGTCCTCGACGGGAAGCGTCGTCCAGCCCCGGCCGTCGTAGCGCTCCCAGAGCAGCTCGTGGTCGGCCGGAGAGGCACCGTTGCCGTCGGCGGGCGGCTCGATCTCGAACAGCAGCCCCAGCTCGGCGGCCGGCAGCGGCCCGTCGAAGCCGAGGTACAGCGCCGGCGTCCGGTCCTCCAGCGGGGTGAACGGTGGGAACGGTGTCCCGCGCCAGCGGGCCGCTTCGGTGCGCTCCCGGTGCAGGGAGCCGTCGAAGGTGATGACGTGGTCCGCCGCCGTGGCAGGGGACCGGCCGCGGACCTCGACACGCAGGTCGGAGAAGAGCACCGGGGCGCTCTCCGGCACCTCGACGGTGTCCGAGCCGATCTGGATCTCCCGCGTGCCCGCATAGCTGCTGCCGGGGGCGAGCCGTAGCCGTGCCCACGTGCCCGTCTCCTCCTGCACCTGCGACGGCAGCCAGTCGGTCGGAAGGGTCACCGGCAGGACGTTGCGGACGTTGTCCGCCTCCGGTGTGAACGTGCCGCCGGGGACGAGGTCGACCCACCCGCGACCGTTCCAGTACTCCAACAGCAGGTCCGGGTCCGCGGTCGGCGCGCGGCCGGTGGAGGGGCTGGTCGCGACGACGAGGTCGGCGGTGGCGGTGCCGGCCGCGACCACCTCGGTCGCGTCGACGTACAGGACCGACGTCCGGTCAGGGGCGGGACCGAAGGGCAGGAAGGGCAGTGTCGGGTCGACGGGTGAACCGTCGACGAGGAGGGAGGTGAGAGGGAAGGTGACCGGGGTGCTCGCGCTGCCCAGGGTGACGGCAACCCTGATCTGGTCGATCTGCGGCAGCGCGAGCGGGTCCGCGGGGCCGAGGACCGAGTCGAGCTGGGCGCGCAGCCAGTAGCTGGGGATCCCGTCGACCTCCGTCTGGGCCGACTCGATCCCGTGGCTGGTCATCGTGACCGTCCCGCTGCGGCCCAGGCTGCGCGCCGGCTCGTCGCGGGCGGTGCGGGTGTCGGTCAGGTCCGTCACCTGGTCGGCGGGAAAGGCGCGCCAGACGGTGCCGTCCCACACGGACCAGGTCAGCTGCAGAGGGACCCGGGAGTCCTGGGCCAGCTCGATCTCGACCGTGATCGTCGCCTCGTCCTTGAGGGCGAAGAGCCGGTCGTGCCCCAGGTACAGGGCGCGGCGCACTGGCTGGGCACCGGTGAACGGGGCGAAGGGGCGGCCTCCCAGGGCCTCGGTGGTGTGGTCGGCGACGGCGTCACTCCCGGGCACGACAGACCGGACCTCGGCCAGCACGCTGGGGCTGATGCCGAGGTCGTGCTCGGTGCGGAAGACGACGTGGCCGTCGGGCGCGGGAGCCCCCACCGCGGACCCGGCGGGGATGACGGCCCCGACCATGACGCGGTCCGACAGACCGGGCGGGGCGGGGAGAGGGTCGAACCTCACCGGTGCGCGGGCGGCGGACGGCGGGAGGGCGTCGATCCCCAGGGAGCTGAGGAAGGCCATCTTGTGCTTGTCCGGCGCCTTGTCGACCCGTGCCCACAGGGAGGCGGCCATCGTTGCCTCGGCCGCCAGGACGGCACGTCCGGGGTCGTCGGGCCGGGCCGACCAGGCCGGGACGTAGCCCGGGCGTCGTCGCAGGAGCTCGTCGGCGACCTCGTCGGCGGTGCGCCGCAGGTCGGGGGAGCGGCGGGGAGGATGGCTGCTCATCCGGCGACCCCCTGCCTGCGCTGCGCGGTGTCCACGGTCGCGTCGCCGTGGGCCTCGTCGAGGTAGAACGGGTAGACGAGGTTGTAGAACGTGTTCGTGGCGCGCACCCGATAGGCGATGTCGACGTCGACCCGTGCGACGGTGCTGGGCGGAACGGTCACGGTGACCTCGTCGACGTCGATGCGTGGCTCCCACCGGACCAGCGCCTCGGTCACGCGGTGCTGGAGCAGGGCCAGCCTGGTGGTGGAGGCCGAGTCGAAGACGAACCGACGCACGTCGGAGCCGAACACGGGCCGCATCACCCGTTCGCCGAGGTTCGTGCTCAGGATGATCAGGACGGACTGCCGGACGTCCTCCTCGTGGCCGGCCAGGGCAACGCCCCCGTCCCCGTCGAGGGTGACGGGGAAGGACCACCCGGTGCCGAGGAAGCTACGGTCCGGGCCGGGGCCGGGTCTCTCCGGTGACGGCGCAGTCATCGCTCAGCCTCCGATGCTCACGGTGGGGCAGCCGGCGACGACCGGTGCGCCGCACCCTGCGGTGTCCCCGACGCGGGCTGCCGGTCGGCCGTCGACCGAGACGGTCCCGCTGCCGCTGACGATCGTGGACGGGGGGTGAGACGGCGGTGGCGGGAAGGAGCACGTGTGCGCGTCACCGAGCACGGCGGCAGGCCGGCCACCGATCGTCACGGTGGTCGATCCAGGGCCGGTGATCACCCCGGGGTGTCCCGTCTGGTCGCCGACGCGGGCCGCTGCAGGCATGTCAGTTCAGTCCGATCCGGGCTGCCTTGACGGTGCAGCTGGTCCCGCCGTCGACGGCGACCTTGGTCGGCGAGGTGATGGACACCTTGGTCGTGCCGCTCACTGTCACGGTGGGGGCGTCGAGGGTGATCGACTTCTTCGCCGTGACGGTCACGTCCCCGACGGCCGTCGCCTCGATGACCGCGGTGTCGCTCCTGGTGGCCAGCTTGATCCCGGTCGGCCCGAGCGTGAGAGACATCCCGGTGGACGTGGTGACCGTGATGGTCTGTGCGACGTCGTCCATGTCGATCTCGTGCCCGACCTCGCTGAGGACGCTGACCCTGGTGACCGGGTCGACGGGTCCGCGCCGCGGCGGCGGGTCGACGTTGTTCCACAGACCCCCGACGACGTAGCAGTCGGTGGCGTCGTTGCGGTTGAACGCGACGAGCACGGTGTCGCCCGGGTGCGGCAGGGAGTAGAGGCCGCGGCCGGCACCCGCCCCGGGGAGCGCGACCCGCGCCCACGGCCGCATGTCCCGGAGCCAGGGCACGTCGATCTGCACCCGACCGCAGGAGAGCGAGTCGAACGCGGAGACGACCTCGGCCACCGCGATGGTGAAGGTGTCCCCCGTGGGGACCTCCGTCTCGGGGGACGGCTCAGTAGCTGACGGCACCGGACACCTCCAGGAAGGGGATGGAGAGGGAGACCGCGCCCTGCTGGGCCGCGGGGATCGAACCGAACCAGATCTCCTTGCGGGCGCGGAACGTCGTGGAGTAGCCGCCCGGGCCGACGGTGTGGGTGGCCGTCGTGATCCGGTACCTGCCGCCGTACTGCTCGCCGAGACCCTCGAGCTGGACGACCTTGCCGGCCTGGAGGGCCGGTTCGCCGACGACCGTCCCGCTCCCGGTGAGCCGGTTGTTCAGGCTGGGGACGAGCTTGCCCAGGATCCGTCTGGGAGCGGTGAAGAGCGTGAGGTTCTCGCCCAGCACCAGCGAGTTCTCCCCGCCGCCCAGCCGGGTGCTGCCTGATCCCGTCCTGGGTGCCGGTGGCAGGGACCCCAGGACCGCGGGGACCACGCTGATGTCGAGGGAGGCGTTGTCCCAGTCGTAGCCGACGGTGATGGCGAAGACGGTCTTGATCGCGGAGACCCGCAGGTACGCCGTGATCGAGGCCAGCACTCCGACGGAGGTGACCCGCGGCGTCCAGTCGACCAGGGAGGATCCGTACCGGTAGGTGCGCACCGGTTCGAGCTCACCCTCGGGCGACAGGAACCGCAGCTTGTGGCCGCCGGTCGCGCCCGAGTGGTCGACCAGCATGTCCCAGCCGTTCTCGCGGGCGAGGACCTTGAGGAAGTCGAGGTCGGACTGGCCCTGCTGGCGCCGCACCATCTTCTGCATCTCGTCGCAGTCACCGATGCTCACCGCGAGGGTCACCCCGTAGACGAGGACCGACAGCGTCGCGCCCAGCGGGTCGAGGATGGGGAGGAACCCGTTCTCCAGCGCCAGCAGGGGCGCGATCGCCGCGTCCGGGAGGGCAGTCGTCCCGATCGTGGGGATGGGCACCGCGTACCAGCGCGTCTGGGTCCGGTCCGCGAGGTGCGTCATCCGGTCCTGGGCGGCGACGGTCAGCGTCGGGGCGCCGTCCGCCGGGAACGTCGCCTCCGCCGAGACGACCTCCCCGACGAACATCTGCTCGAAGCCGTCCGGGTTGTACCCCAGGGACAAGCGGACGGGTGTCCCCACCCGCAGCAGCGGCTCGTCGGTCCACCGCAGGTGCTGGTTCGCGAGACTGACCTCGACCCGGTCGGCACCGTCGAGCGCGGAGGTGAGGGTCAGTGAGCTGATGGCCGCCCGCAGACCCGCCGGGACGGGACGGCCGTCCAGCTCCAGGCGGTAGTCGGGGGAGAATCGCTCGTTCACGAGAACTCCCTGTCGGTGTGCGCGTCGCGGTAGGGCAGGGACGGGATCCGCAGCGCGTCCCCGACGGCGATCTCGGACGGGTCGGCCAGGCCGTTCGCCAGCGCGATCGGACGCCACTTCGTCGGGTCCGCGTAAGCGTCATGGGCGATCGAGAGCAGCGTCTCTCCCTGCCGGACCACGTGCTCGGTGGTGTAGTCGGCGGTCTCCCGCTTGACCGCCTTCGCCTCCAGCTCGAGGTTGCGGTACTCGTTGAACGTCACCTGCAGACGCATCCGGACGGGCACCCCGTCCTCGCGGAACATCACGTAGGTCGACGTCGCGGACGCGAGGACGCAGGTGAACACCAGCGAGCCCCAGGCGAACTGCAGGCGGGGCGGGGCATGTGTCGCGGGGTGGATGCTCATGAGGGAGAGCACCTGGTCGGCGATCGTGCGGGCGTCCTCGCCGGCGCCCTGGTCGACGTAGGTGTCGATGAACAGCTCCATCTCCAGCGTCTGCATCGCACCGGCGACGAACTGCAGCAGCGGCCCGGACAGGCCGGGGATCGTGGTCTGGGCGTAGGTGACCTCACGGCGCTGCGAGTACTCCTCGGGGTTGAAGAGCACGGGGACGGGATCATCGCCCGTCTCCAGGTTGAGGATGCTCGCCTTCTCCAGGCGTCGGGTCGTCTGCACGGCGCCTCACCCTCCCGGCCCGTGGCCGCGGCGCTCCCGGTCGGCGCGCTCGCGGCGTTCGATCGCGGTGATCACCTGTCTGGTCACGGCGTCGATGTCGATGGGGACGGGCTGCTGGGGCCGGTCCTGGCCGAGGGCCGTGCGGCCCGGTCGGCCGGGGCCTCCCTGCGCACGCGTGGACGCCTGGACGACGGCGCCACCGGCCGGGGGCACCGGCATCACCGGGCGAGCGACCCGGCGCGGCACGGGTGCGGGGCCGGTCCCGGGGGCGCGCCGGGGGGTGGCGGGGACGACGGGGACGGTGCGGGTCGCCGGCGCGGGTCGCGGACGGAGCGCCGGGGGCCGGGCCGGTCCGGGTGCCCCACCGGGCCGAGGGACCGTGCCGTGCAGTCGCTGGGGCAGCTCGTGACGTCGGCTGGGAGCCGGACCCGGCACCGGGACCGGGTCGGCCTGGTCGGCCGGTCCGGACCGTGCGAGCCGCCCGCGCAGGCGTCCAGGTCGGGGTACCGGCCGGCCGGCCGGCCGCCGGTCCGGGAGGACCGGCGCCGCGACGTGCAGGTGGGTGTGGGCGTGCAGCACGGATCTCGACCCCGTGCGGACGGTCGGACCGCCGACCGTGACGACGTCGCCGGCTCGGACGGACAGCGCGACGCGGTGCTCGAGCGGGCGGACCGGCCGGAGCAGCACCTGTCCAGCGGGACCCGCCGGCAGCGGCGCGGTGCCCGCGCGGAGCCGGTAGAGCGGCCGGAACGCGAGACGGAGGTCGCGCCCGTGCGTCAGCCGTCGCGGTCGGGTCATCGGACGCTTCATGTCTCTCCCAGGCTGTTCACCTGATCGTTGAGGTCGGAGATCTGCTGCACCCAGCGCCGCCGGTCGGCGTGCTCAAGGCGCATGATCTGGTTGAGGTCCCAGTGGAAGTGGTACGCCAGGAAGGCCATCTCCTCGTTCAACCAGTCGAGGGGATAGCCGGTCATTCCCCCGGCGCCACGCTCTGCAGCCGCACCGGCTCGGCGCACCGCTCGCAGCGGACATGAACCTCGTCGACGGCGACCTGGTTGATGGTGTTGTAGAGGTTCTGCAGATAGTCCAGGTCTGCGGCGAAGAGGCGTTCGATCGTGGCGGTGCTGATGTGGCGGACGTCGCCGAGGCGGGTCACCACGCGGGACAGGATGATGACGTTGAGGTAGGCGGGGTTCGCCCGCACCCGCTCGTCGCGCTGCGGGAGGATCTCGTCCGCGGCGGTGGCGAGGCGCATCACTCCTTCCCGGTGGATCGTCCCCTCCGTGTCGAGCAGGCCTCGGGGGAGGATGAAGTCGAACTCGGTCTGAAGCATCAGCCGATCTCCAGTCCTTCGTGCGCGAACGTGACGGACTCGGTGGCGACGGAGCTGGCCGTCGCGTTGTAGTCGGCCGGCTTGAACTCCTTCGGCCACGCGTTGATGAAGTTGTAGCGCAGCACCTCCGTCCCCTGCCGGTCGGTCACGATGATCGAGCCCGACCGCAGGGTGACCACCCCGCTGACCACCTCGCGGTGCCAGTCGTACAGGGTGTTGTCGCCCTTGGTCGTCCCGCGCTTGAGGACGATGTCGGAGTACGTGGTCTTGCCGGGCAGCTTCCGGACCGTCGTGTTCTCGCCCCCTTCCCGGTAGTCGATCGACTCGATGGTGCTGCCGAGCCCGGTCACCTCCGCGAAGTCTCCGACGGTGATGCCCTCGATCTCGACCTTGAAGTTGAAGCTGACCAGCGGGTCGTTGGTCCTCGTCGCCATGTCACGCCTCCTCTACGTCTGTGCCACCGTCGAAGAGACCGATGGTGATGACGATGAACTCTGCTGGGCGGACCGGCGCGACCTTGATCTCGATGTTGAGCCTGCCCACGTTCCGTACCTCGGGCGGGTTGAGCCCGTCGTCGATGCGGACGCGGAACGCCTCGTCCTCGGTGGCACCGAACAGCGCGCCGTTCCGCCACTGGGTACGCAGGAACACCCGGATGACCCTCTCGAGGCTCTTCCACAGGCTCCGGTCGTTCGGGGCGAACACCGCCCACCGGACGGCCTCCTGGATGGACTCCTCGATGAACAGCAGCAGACGGCGCACGTTGACGAACATCCAGTCGGTGACGTTCGGGGCGACAGTCGTCCGAGCTCCCCAGACGGCTACCTGTGCGGTGCCGGGCAGGATTCGCAGGACGTTCGTGCCGCCCAGGTTCAGTGGCCCCTGCTCCTCGTCGGTCACCAGCCACTCGACGCCGAGCACGCCGCTCAGCGTCTTGTTCTGGCCGGCGGGAGCGTGGAAGACGCCCTCCTTCGCGTCGGTCCGGGCCATGACGCCGGCGACGTGCCCAGAGGGTGGGATCGCGAGCCGGCGAGGTGGCAGGGGAGGGAGCTGGGTCGGGTCGAGCACCAGGACCCAGGGGTAGTACAGGGCCGCGAACCCCCGCTCGGACTGGACGGCCTGGCGGAACATTCCCACACCGTTCTCCATCGAGGGCGTCAGACCGGGCGGCGGGTCGATGACGGCGATCCTGTCGGCCATCTTCACGCAGTGGCGGATCATCGCGTCGTGGACGAGGGTCCGGGTGTCGGGCGGGAGCGAGGCGGCGTCGGGCGCGCAGACGATGCTCACCTCGTCGATACGGGCCAGGGCGTCCAGCGCCGCGCCGTAGTCGGCGAGCCCGAGCGTGGCGGGGGTCCCGACCGTCCCCGCCGGCAGCTGTGTCGGCGCGATCGTGGCGGGCATCTGGTCCTCGTTCGTTCCGAGGAACGGCGGGTCCGGTGCAGTGACCGTGACCAGGTCGGAGGTGATGCTGGTCAGCCAGTACGAGGCCGACGTCGGACTGGTCGACAGGCCCGTGAACACCTCGGTCGCGCCACCGTCGCTGTCGGTCACGGCGAGGGAGAACTCGAGCACCTCCAGGGTCCCGCCGGCGGCGATCGTGACGGTTCGCGCGGGTGTCGAGGTGAGGGTGACCAGCCCCGAGCTGGCCACCTGGGAGATCACCGCGTGGGCGGTGTCGGCACCGCTCGAGAGACGCACGAGCATGCCCGGTGCCAGGCCCTGCGGGGAGAGGACGCGAAACCGGTCCGTGGTGGGGGACAGGTCGGTGATCGTCAAGGTCGGGCCGGGCGGAGCAGTGTCGACCGTGACGACGTTGCCGGTGACGGTGAGGACGGTCGCGGTGTCGGTGCCGTCGCTGACGACGTCCCCGGGCGCGAACGGGGACGGGTCGTCCACCGTCAGGTCGGTGCCGGCCCGAGCAGTGATCGTCGCGGTCCCCGACGCGAGGGTGTAGCGACCGATGCTCATCGTCGGGTTCCGTCCCGCGAGCTCGAAGTCGACGTCCGGCGCGGCGACCCTGACCCTGGCGCCGTCGATGCTGACGACGGCCGTCCTGGCGGTCTGCGGTACCGAGTTCGTCAGGGTGACCGGCGAGCCGGGACGGAGCACCGCGACCGGCTCGCCGAGGCGCAACGTCCCGCCCGCGCCACCGGCCGTGAGCGGCGCGGTGTGCAGGGTCGGGTGGGCGGCGAGCGCGACCGACGGGCGGATCCAGGTGCCATCGATGTGCGTGATCCTCGCGGTGACCGCACCGTCGGTGACGACGTCGTCGCCCACCTGGAAGCCGCTGGCGTCGTCAAGGTTGAGGTCGTGCGTGGTGTCGCCGGGGATGGGAGAGGGGCCGGGCGGCGGCGACGCGACGTTGGCGGTGGTGCCGACGACGGAGAAGGACTGTCCCGAGCTCCTCATCACCTCCACCGTCGGGGTGTGGCCGGGAGCGTCCGCCCGCACGACGGCGACGGTCGCGCCGTCGTCGTTGAGGAGCGGCAGGGAGCCGGCGACCGAGTTGTCCGTGCGGACGACGTACGCGCGGCTCCCGCCGTTCTCGAAGAAGCCGAGGACGGCGAGGGAGAGGTGGAAGAGCCTGCCGTCGACGACGAGGTGCGGCGCGGCCGGTCCGGTCGTGCCGAACGTGGCGATGAACTGGTCGTAGTTGGTGACGGCCGTGGGCGTGCCGGCCGGGCCGCGGCCTGTCGGGCCGACGAAGGCGGCGGTGGACGTGCCGACGCCCTGGATCACGCCGGGGCCGGTGACCTCGTTGATGTACACGCCGGGTGTCGATACCTGGATGGCCATGCTGTGCCCGCCTTTCCGTGGTGGCTCAGAGGATGTCGATATCGAAGGTGCCGTTCCCGGGCACGGTGACGGGCTGGAGGGGGGCGGCCACCGTGCTGGTCCGGGCGGACAGCTGGTAGGTGGCGGCGGGGAGGCGGGCGAAGGTGAAGCGCCCGGCGCCGTCGGAGGTGGCGGTCGCGACGGTGGATGTCGCTGATGCGTCGAGCAGCTCGACCGTCGCGCCCGGGATCCCGTGGCCGCTGCTGTCCCGGACGGTGCCGCCGATGAGGACGAGGGAGTCCTCGGCGTCGCCGCCGACACCGGTGGCGACGTGAAGTGCGCGGACGGGCGGTGCGAGCGCCTGGGTCCGGCGTCTGATGGGCAGGGTGACGACGACGTGGGCTGCCGGGTGCCAGGTGTTCCCGTGCCCCATACCGGTCCAGAAGTCCGCGAGGTTCGGGTACCCCTCGGGCGGCAGCAGCTTCGTCGGCATGTCGACGTCCTCGAGGGTGGGGTCGACCTGCGGGGGGAGCGGTGAGCCGAAGATGCTGGCGGCGTTGAGCGGTGCCGCGTCGGCGATGACGCGGATCGACTCGCCGAGCAGCCAGTCCTCCACGACGGTCGGGGTGGCGACGTTCGGGTCGGCCGAGGGGATCCACGCGGAGATCAGGTAGTGGCAGTCGACCTTGAACGGTTCGGGATCGGCCCGGTCGACGGCGCCGGACGTGCGCTGGTCCCTGGCCTCGCGGACCTCGACGAGGTAGACGTTGACGGCGGGGTTGCCACTGGCGTTGACCGCGGCGCGCCACGAGTCGTCCGGCGGACGCACGGCGACGTCGATGGGTGGGCCGCCCGGTGTGGTGGTGAGCTCGGAGTCGAGGAGGTGCCGGAGCATCTCGTCGAGCTGGTTGATCATGCGTTCCTCACCCCCGCTCGTGGTCGCATCAGTGAGCGGAAGTCGCCGATCTTCGTCAGCTCGAGACGGACCGCCTCGGCAAGCGCGTCGCCGTCGATGTCCACCCTGACGGGGCTCGCGCCTGTGCCGGCAGCCCTGTCGGCGACGGCACCGCCGGCCCGGTCAAGGGTGACGAAGGCGGCGTTGCGGGCGATGTTGGCGATGCTGCCGCCGGACAGGGCGTGGTCGACGGCGAGCCGGTCCAGCAGTGCGCACTCCTGCAGGCGCTGACCGTCGACCAGGTGCTCGACCGGCGAGCCTTCCGTCGTCACCGTCGGCCAGACCGAGCGCCACAGCCTGGCCCGGGCAGCCTCGTCGGGCAGCTGGAACCGGATCGTCGCCGTGAGCCGGCGGTGGAAGGCAGGGTCGATGGTGTTCGCGCCGACCAGGTTGGTCGTGAAGATCGCGTTGCCGGAGAACTGCTCCAGCCGGCTGAGCAGGTGCGACGTGCTCGAGTTGGCATACCGGGCGTTCACGCTGTCCACCTCGGTGCGGCGGGCCAGGACGGCGTCTGCCTCGTCGAGGACGACGATGCCGCCGTTCGACTCGGCGGCGGCGAACACCTTGTCGACAGCCTTCTCGAAGTCCCCGACCCACCGGGACAACAGGGAGGAGAGCTCGAGGTACTGGACGGGGAGGCCGAGCTCGTGGGCGATCGCCTCAGCGGCCATCGACTTGCCGGTGCCGGGCGGACCGGCGAAGAGCAGGTAGGTGCCCGTGAGGCGGCTGGAGCGCTGGTCCCATCCCTGGTCGACGATGACCTGCTCCCGGTGCCGGATCCGGGCGCACACGTACTCCAGCTCGGCCCGGGTGCGCTCGCCCACCACGAGGTCGGCCAGGGTGGCCCGCGGGTGCGTCGTCACCAACAGCCCGTCGGCGTCGTCGCCTGGCGTGCCGCAAAGGGCGGCCGTCACGGCCTCGACGTCGACGGTGACCATCCGTTGCCCCCCGGCCGCCGCCACCAGTGTGGCGGTGGCCCGGTCGACCGTGACGGGGAACCGGCTCGCGAGCTCTCCCAGACCGCCGGCTACGTTCACGGTCGTCCAGGTGGCCGCGGCCTCCCACACTGCCAGGCGGCCCGCGGCCCTCGGCGGCTCGACCGCGATGTTCGGCCGGGTAGCGGTCGCCTCGCCGGTGGCGGTGGTCGGGTCCGCCATGGGCAGCGACCGCGATGCCGCGGTCAGAAGGCGGGGAGTCGGTCCGGAGGGGACGCTTGCCCATGTGGGCATGCCCGCCAGCTCCACGAGGACGATGGCGTCCAGGCGTAACGCCTCCCGCCAGAGCCGTTCCGCGACGGCCTCGTCGAGGCTGTCGGTCGTGATGGTCAGCAGGCGACGGCCGGCGAGCGCGGCGGCGTCGAGAGCCGCGGAGCGGCGCGCGGCCGCGGTCGATCCCCACAGGTGGGGGTTGTGACCGCGCTGCAGGGCGTCCACCGCGCTGGACGCGGTGGACGAGGGGCCGAAGTGGTCGAGCACGCGGGCCGTCTGCTCCGGGTCGAGCACGTTGATCCCAGGGAGTGGCGCTGTCGAGCCCATCAGCAGCCACCTGAGCGAGCGATCGAGGGCGAGCGGCCGAGACCGCTCGGCACGGCCCGGCGCGGGTGGTCCGAGCTCGACCAGCCCGTACCGGGCCAACGGGCCGGTTCCAAGATCGCGATACAGGTTCAGCCGGGTGACGGTGTCGGTCGCCAGCAGGGTGCTGACCAAGTCGATCGTCGGTGCGGTCGCGCCCGGGTCCTGGGCCAGGTAGGCGAACCGGTCCCCGTAGCGGGCGTCGAGCTCGGTCACGAAGCACAGCAGCAGGACGTCCACGTCGCTGCCGGACAGGCCGTACCGTCGGATGATCGACTCCAGGGGGTGCGGTTCCCCCGAGGTCGCGTCGCCGCGACTCAGCGACTGGAGATCGCCCAGGAGGGTAGACGCCGCCCCGAACCCGCCCGCGGCCGGTGCATTGGGGGAGCCCCCGGTCCCGGCGTCGGAGGGGGGTTCCCCGTCGATCTCACCGAGGTGCCGTGCGGCCCAGTCGGCGAAGGTCCCGCCCGCGTCGTACATGGCTTGTGCGGTCCGCGTCGCGGCGTTCAGCAGCGCATCTGCCCGGCGGCACGCGACCAGGACCAGGTCCAGCCACTGCAGGCGCCGGGCTCGCGCGGCCGAGACGGCCATGGCGAGCATCGCCTCGGTGAGCTGGGCGCACGGCAGGACGAACAGCACGCGACCGTCCTCGGCCACGGTGAGCGAGGTTGACGCCTCCGCCGTGACCGTGTCGCTGCCGGTGATCACCAGGTCGGCGACCCGCCCCGCCGGGAGGACATCCGCGTGGATCTCGACGTCACCGATGCGATGCAGCGCCGCCTCGACGAGCTCGGCCAGCATCCCGTCGCCGAGATCGCGGAGGAGGACCACGCTCGTGGGCCTCCGGGTGCCGTCCACGTCCTCATCATCGAGGTCGTGCACACCGCGGTAAATGGCCTCTTCGGGCATGGATCGGGCCACGCCGGAGCCGCCCCGTACCGGGGGAGAGCCAGTCCCGGAGCCATGCCGGGTGCCATCGGGGCGAGCCCATTGCAACCGGGCCCCTCGGAGGACCACAATGTTGCGACATGGCTGGAGGACCTCGTGGGGGAGGACGTCATGCCGACCGTGTTCGTCGTGTCACCGGTCGCCATGTTCCGCGAGGGAATCGCCTCCTACCTGGAGGGGTGCCCGGGATTCGAGGTCGTGGGAGTCTCCGGCACGCTCACCGGCGAGGCGCGGGCGGCGGACGTCTGCGTGGTGGACCGGGCCGACCTGGAGACCGAGCGGGCCGGACCCTTCTGCAGCAACATGCGGCGGAGCGGAACCAACGTCGTGGTGATCGGTGTGCGACGTGAGGGCGGTGACGTGCTCGTCTGGCTCGAAGCGGGGGCGGCGGGCTACGTCACGAGGGACGAGTCCCTCGCCGACCTGCACGAGGCAATCCTCGAGACCTTGCGCTATGGCGCCCGCGTCGAGCCCGACGACGTCGCGCTCCTCCTGCAGCGGCTGAGGAACCCGCCCGTTCCTTCGGGCGGGGAGGACCACGGCCCTGCCGCGGCGCTGACGCACCGGGAGCAAGAGGTCGCCGATCTGGTGTGCCAGAGCCTGTCGAACCAAGAGATCGCCTCGGTGCTGGGCATCTCGATCCACACGACGAAGCACCACGTCAGATCCACCATGGCCAAGCTGGGCGTTGACCGGCGGGGCCGGGTGCCGGCGGCGCTGGCCGGGATCGAGGCGGCCGAGTGACATCGCCGGACGAACCGGCCGGGCGCTGCACGACCTGCCGCACCTCCTTCCGGCACCGCCGGCACACCGGCACCGGGGTCGCTCGCCCGCCCCTCGAGCGCCAGCTCGCCCAGTGTCGAGAGTGAGTCGCGTGCGGTCTCGGGCGTGACGTGCCCGTAGACGTCTGCCGTGATGGTGTGACGAGCGGCTCATCGTCCTCAGCGACAAGCACGCGATCCTCATCTGAACCGGCCGTGCCTACCGCGACGAGGGGGAGCCCGCGTTCGTCGCGCTCATGTCCAGCGTCTACACCCGACAGGACGGTGCCTGGCAGCTCGTGCTCTACCAGCAGACGCCCGTACCCGCGCAGGCGTAGAACCGTCCCGTCCAGCTTCTCCCTGCTGTGACCGCCGCGACCCGGGCAACGGAACGGTGACGATCGGTGCCGTGAGGGCCGGGCGGCGGGGGAGTCGGCGGCGGACCTGAGTACGATCTATCAGTCATCACCGTCCTACTGCGGGAGCTCACTGTGTCATCCGTTCCTGAGCGTGTCCTTGTCGTCGACGGCGCCGAGCGGTCGGTGACCGAGGGCACCACCGGGACGGACCTGTTCGGCGAGGACCGCGCCGTCGTCGCCCTCCGGGTCGACGGCGAGCTCAAGGACCTCGCGACCGACGTGTCGCAGCTCCCCGAGCGCGCCGTCGTCGAGAAGGTCGAGATCTCCAGCCCCGACGGCCTGGCGATCCTGCGACACTCCGCGGCCCACGTGCTCGCCCAGGCGGTCCAGCAGGTCCGCTCGGACGCCCGGCTCGGCATCGGCCCGCCGATCACCGACGGCTTCTACTACGACTTCGACGTCGAGACCCCGTTCACGCCCGAGGACCTCAAGGACCTCGAGAAGCAGATGAACCGGATCATCCGCGAGGGCCAGACCTTCGTCCGCCGCGTCGTCACCGACGAGGAGGCCCGCGCCGAGCTCGCCGACGAGCCCTACAAGCTCGAGCTCATCGGCCTCAAGGGCTCCGGCGCCGAGGACGCCGCCGAGGGCGCCTCGGTGGAGGTCGGCGCCGGCGAGCTGACGATCTACGACAACGTCCGCCGTGGGGGAGAGGTGGCCTGGAAGGACCTGTGCCGCGGCCCCCACCTGCCCAGCACCAAGCTCATCGGCAACGGGTTCGCGCTTCAGCGCTCGGCCGCCGCCTACTGGCGCGGCAGCGAGAAGAACCCCCAGCTCCAGCGCATCTACGGCACCGCCTGGCCGTCCAAGGACGAGCTCAAGGCCTACCAGGAGCGTCTGGCCGAGGCCGAGCGCCGCGACCACCGCCGCCTCGGCGCGGAGATGGACCTCTTCTCCTTTCCCGAGGAGATCGGCTCCGGCCTGCCGGTCTTCCACCCCAAGGGCGCGATGATCCGGATGGAGATGGAGGAGTACTCCCGCCGTCGCCACGTCGAGGCCGGCTACTCCTTCGTCAACACCCCGCACATCACCAAGGGCCACCTCTTCGAGGTCTCCGGCCACCTCGACTGGTACCGCGAGGGCATGTACCCCCCGATGCACCTGGACGAGGAGCGCGACGCCGAGGGCAACGTCAAGCGGCAGGGGCAGGACTACTACCTCAAGCCGATGAACTGCCCGATGCACAACCTCGTCTTCGGCTCCCGCGGCCGCTCCTACCGCGAGCTGCCGCTGCGCCTGTTCGAGTTCGGCACCGTCTACCGCTACGAGAAGTCCGGCGTCGTCCACGGCCTCACCCGAGCGCGCGGCTTCACCCAGGACGACGCCCACATCTACTGCACCCGCGAGCAGATGAAGGACGAGCTCACCTCGCTGCTCACCTTCGTCCTCGACCTGCTCAAGGACTACGGCCTCGACGACTTCTACCTCGAGCTCTCCACCCGCGACCCGGAGAAGTCCGTGGGTGACGAGGCGACGTGGGAGGAGGCCACCCGCGTCCTGGAAGAGGTGGCGACCGGCTCGGGCCTCGAGCTCGTCCCCGACCCGGGCGGCGCCGCGTTCTACGGGCCCAAGATCTCCGTCCAGGCGAAGGACGCCATCGGACGCACCTGGCAGATGTCGACCATCCAGCTCGACTTCAACCTCCCCGAGCTCTTCGACCTCGAGTACCAGGCCGCCGACGGCACCCGCCAGCGCCCGGTGATGATCCACCGCGCCCTCTTCGGCTCGATCGAGCGCTTCTTCGGGGTGCTCCTCGAGCACTACGCCGGCGCCTTCCCCGCGTGGCTCGCGCCCGTCCAGGTCCTCGCCGTCCCGGTCGCCGACGTCTTCGACGACTACCTCGCCGACGTCGTGGCCCAGCTGCGCGCCCGCGGCGTGCGCGCCGAGCTCGACCGCAGCGACGACCGCTTCAACAAGAAGATCCGCAACGCGACGAAGGAGAAGGTCCCCTTCATCCTCATCGCCGGCGGGGAGGACGCCGAGGCCGGGGCCGTGTCCTTCCGCTTCCGTGACGGCACGCAGCGCAACGGCGTCCCGGTCGCCGAGGCGGTCGAGCTCATCACCGCGGCGATCGCCGAGCGTCGGCAGGTGTCGACGGCGTGAGTGTGACGCCCGAGCCGGCCGGGGACCTGGCCGGCGTGCCCGACGCGTTCCAGCGGCTGTGGACCCCGCACCGCATGGCGTACGTCGACGGGCACGACAAGCCCAAGGACGAGGGGAGCGGCGAGTGCCCGTTCTGCCGGGCACCCGGCCGGGAGGACGCCGCGGCCCTCATCGTCCACCGCGGTGAGCACGCCTACGTCGTGCTCAACCTCTACCCCTACAACCCGGGCCACCTGCTCGTGTGCCCCTACCGGCACGTCGCGGACCTCACCGAGCTCACCACCGTCGAGCGGGACGAGGTCGGGGCGCTCAGCGCCACCGCCATGACCGTGCTCCGGCGGGTGAGCAGCCCGCACGGGTTCAACCTCGGGATGAACCAGGGCGCCGTCGCCGGCGCCGGGATCGCGGCCCACCTCCACCAGCACGTCGTGCCGCGGTGGGCGGGGGACGCGAACTTCTTCCCGATCGTCGCCGGCACGAAGGCACTCCCGCAGGTCCTCGGGGACACGCGCGAGCTGCTCGCCACCGCATGGAAGGAGTCCTCGTGCTGAGCACCAAGGGCCGAGTCTTCACCAACGCCGTCTTCGGCCCCGTCGCCCGCACGCTCGTGCGCGCCGGGGTCAGCCCGGACGCCGTCACCGTCACCGGCACCGTCCTCACGGTCGGCGTCGCGCTGTGGCTGCTGCCCACGGGGCACTTCGTCGCCGGGCCGCTGGCCATCACGCTCGTCGTCCTCTTCGACAGCGTCGACGGGCTCATGGCCCGCACCCTCGGCCGGTCCACCCGCTGGGGCGCCTTCCTCGACTCGACGCTCGACCGCGTGTCGGACGCCGCGATCTTCTCCGGGATCCTCCTGTGGGCCATCGACCGGGACGAGACGGCGGTGCTCGCCACCGCCCTCGCCTGCCTCGTGCTCGGCAGCGTCGTGCCCTACGCGAGGGCGCGTGCCGAGGGCCTGGGGCTCACCGCCTCGGGCGGCATCGCCGAGCGTGCCGACCGGCTGTTCGTCGCCCTCGCCGCCGTGTTCGCCGTCGGGCTCGGTGCGCCGGTGATCGTCCTCGTCGTCGCGCTCGCCCTGCTCGCCCTCGCCAGCCTCTACACCGTGGGCCAGCGCACGGGGACCGTGTACCGCCAGACCCGCGCGGACGCGCAGGAGGCCCGATGAACCTGGACCCCGGACGACTGCTCATCGTGGCCGCCCGGGTGGTCCCGCGGCTGCCCGCGTGGATGTCCGGCGCGATCTTCCGGACGGTGGCGGACGTCGCGACCACCCTCGGCATCGGCGGCACCCACCAGCTGCGCCGCAACCTCGCCCGGGCGGTGCCCGAGGCGAGCGAGCGCGAGCTGCGCCGGCTCACCCGCAAGGGCATGCGCTCCTACATGCGCTACTACGAGGAGGCGCTGCGCCTGCCCGCGGCGAGCGACGTCCAGCTCGCCGCGCGCGTGCGCATCGAAGGCAGCGAGACGGTCCGGACCGAGCTCGCAGCCGGACGCCCCGTGGTCGTGGCCGTGGCCCACCTGGGCAACTGGGACCTCGCGGGCGCCTGGGCGACGAAGTTCCTCGCGCCCGTCGTCACCGTCGCCGAGCACCTCCAGCCCGAGGAGCTGTTCCAGGGCTTCCTCGCCTTCCGGCGCAGCCTGGGCATGACGATCATCCCGCTGGAGAAGGACGGCTCCACGTTCCGGGCGCTGCTGCGGGCCTGCCGGTCGGGCGCCCCGATCGTCCCGCTGCTCGCCGACCGCGACCTGTCCCGCACGAGCGTGGACGTCGAGCTCCTCGGCGAGCGGGCCCGAGTGGCGCCGGGACCCGCCGCGCTGGCCCTCGCGACCGGGAACGCGCTCGTCACCGCGACCATCCGTTACGAGCGGCTGCGCGGCCCGCGCCGGCAGGCCGCCGGAAGCCGGTGGGGGGTCGTCGTCGACTTCGGCGAGCGGATCGACCCGCCGGTAGGCGCCGCCCGCGAGGAGGCGATCGCAGCGATGACCCAGCGGTGGGTCTCGGAGATCGGTGACTTCGTGCGCCGCTACCCGGAGGACTGGCACATGCTCCAGCCCGTGTTCGTCGCCGACCTCGACCCGGCGCGGCTCAAGCCGGCGGGGAGCGTGGCCTGATGCGCATCGGGATCGTCTGCGGCTACTCCTTCGACGTGCCCGGTGGAGTGCAGTTCCACGTGCGCGACCTCGCCGAGCACCTCATCGCCACCGGTCACGAGGTCAGCGTGCTCGCCCCGGCCGAGGAGACGACGCCGGTGCCCGACTACGTCGTCGCCGCCGGCCGGACCGTCGCCGTGCCGTACAACGGCTCGGTCGCCCGGCTGAACTTCGGGCCCGTCTCCGCCGCCCGCACCCGCCGCTGGCTGGAGGAGGGCGCCTTCGACGTGCTCCACCTCCACGAGCCCATCACCCCGAGCCTGTCGATGCTCGCGCTGTGGATCGCCGACGGCCCGATCGTCGGGACCTTCCACACCGCGATGGACCGCTCGCGCGCGCTGCAGGTGGCCTCCCCGCTCGTGCGGCCGCTGCTGGAGAAGATCACCGGCCGCATCGCGGTCTCGGAGGAGGCCCGGCGCACCGTCGTCGAGCACCTCGGCGGGGACGCCGTCGTCGTGCCCAACGGCGTGTTCGTCGACCGCTTCGCGCGGGCGCCCCGCGCCGAGGCGTGGTGCGGCACCGACGAGCGGCCCACCGTCGCCTTCCTGGGCCGGCTCGACGAGCCGCGCAAGGGCCTGCCCGTGCTGGCCGCCGCGATCCCGCAGGTGCTCGAGCGCCTCCCCGGCGCGCGCTTCCTCGTCGCCGGGCGCGGCGAGGTCAGCGAGTACCGTGAGGCCCTCGCCGCCTACGGCGACGCCGTCACCTTCCTCGGCCCGGTGAGTGACGCGGAGAAGGAGTCGCTCCTCGCCTCCGTCGACGTCTACGTCGCCCCGCACACCGGCGGGGAGAGCTTCGGCATCGTCCTCGTCGAGGCGATGAGCGCCGGGGCGCACGTGGTCGCCAGCGACATCGCGGCCTTCCGGTCCGTGCTCGACGGCGGGCGCTACGGCGCCCTGTTCCCGGTCGGGGACGCTCAGGCGCTGGCCGGTGCGCTCGTCGACGCCCTGGCGGACCGCGAGGCGTCCGCACCGGTGCGCCGCGCGGCGTCGGAGGCGGTCCGGCGCTACGACTGGTCCGTGGTCACGCGCGAGGTGCTCGCCGTGTACGAGATGGCCACGGGCGGGCCTGTGCACGACGACGCCCGCACACGCACGGTGGTCGGGCGGCTGCGCGCCGCCCTCGACGGACGGACGGAGGACGGTCGATGAGCTGGGAGGGCTGGACGCTCGTCGTCGTGCTGCTCATCCTCGTGCTGGGGTGGGTGCTGTGGCTGCTCGCCTCCCGGGTGGACCGGCTGCACCGCAAGGTGCTGCGCTCACGCGCCACGCTCGAACTCCAGCTCGCGCAGCGCGCCGCCGCGGCCCACGAGCTGGCGATGAGCGGGGCGCTCGACCCGGTCGAGTCCGTCCTGCTCGCCGACGTGGCCCAGCGGGCCACCGCCGGCGCCCCGGGCGGCGTCGTCCACGACGGCCTCGAGGGCGTGCCGGACATCGAGGAGCCCCCGAGCGACATCGACCGCTCGCTCGTGGAGTCCGAGCTCTCGCGCACCCTCCGGGCGATCCTCGAGACGCACGCGGAGAGTGAGCCGCTCACCGACAGCCCGCTCGCCGAGGAGCCGCTGCGCCGGCTCGACGCGTCCTGGTACCGCCTCGAGCTCGCGCGCCGGTTCCACAACGCGCACGTCGCCGAGGCACGCCGGATGCGCGCCAACCCCGTCGTGCGCGTGCTCCACCTCGCCGGCCGGGCGACCATGCCCGAGCCCTTCGACATGGACGACGCCCGCCCCCGTACCTGACGCGGCGCAGCCGGTGACGGTGGGGAGAGGTCCCCGCCCTGAGCAGGGCCGACGGGCGGCTCAGCGTCGGACCCAGGCCCTACGCTGAGCCGCATGTCCTACCCTCCACGAGAGCCCTACCCTCCCGCGGTCCGCCCCCTGCAGCAGGCGTACGCGCCCCAGCCCCAGGCCGCCCCGTGGGGAGCGGGCGGTGTCCCCGCGCCCGCGCAGGCCCCGTGGCAGCCGCCACGCCACCCCCGCGGGGGCACGGCCCTCGTCGCGGTCGGCAGCGCCGTCGCGGCCCTCGCGCTCGTCACCTCGATCTCCCAGATCGCCGTCATGACCAGCGCCTTCGGCGCCCTCGTCGGCAGCCTCGTGGCCCTCGTCCCGCTGCTCGCCGTGCTCCTCGGCATCCGGTGGGTCGACCGCTGGGAGCCCGAGCCGCGCTACGCCCTCCTGTTCGCCTTCCTCTGGGGCGCGGGCGTGTCCACCCTCGTCTCGCTGTGGCTCAACACGGCCTTCACCCAGGCCGTCTACCTCAGCACCGGCAACGTCGAGACCGCCGAGCTGCTCGGTGCGTCCGTCGGTGCCCCGATCATCGAGGAGTCCGCCAAGGGCCTCGGCGTGCTCATCCTCTTCCTCGCGCGGCGGCGCTACTTCGACGGACCGGTGGACGGCATCGTCTACGCCGCGATGATCGCTGCCGGGTTCGCCTTCGTCGAGAACATCCTCTACTTCGGCAGGTCCATGGAGATCCTCCCGCAGATCTTCGTCATGCGCGGGATCCTCTCCCCGTTCGCCCATGTGCTGTTCACCGTGGCCATCGGCATCGCCCTCGGGCTGGCGGCCCGCAGCCGCTCCTCCTACGCCTGGCTGTGGTCGCTGCCGATCGGCTGGCTGGTCGCGGTGCTGCTCCACGCGTTGTGGAACGGCAGCACCTTCACCGACTCCTTCTTCGGGCTGTACGTCCTCGTCCAGGTGCCGCTGTTCGTCTCGGCGGTCATCCTCGTGGTCTGGCTGCGCCGCCGGGAGCGCAGGGTCATCACCGGGCGGCTCGTCGAGTACGCCCGAGCCGGCTGGTTCGCCCCCCACGAGGTCACCATGCTCAGCTCCTTCCCCGCCCGGCGCGCCGCCCTCGCGTGGGCCGCCCGCGGCGGACCGGCCGCCAAGCGCGCGATGCGCGACTTCCAGCACTCGGCGACGGCGCTGGCGCTGGCCCGCCAGCGGTTCGCGACCGGTCGCCGGGAGCCCGGGTACCACCAGGGGGAGCGCGCCCTGCTCGACCGCGTCACCACCGCCCGCGCCACGTTCCTTCGCGCGCTCTCCCTCGCCCGGTAGGCGAACGGCCGGTTCCCCCGGACCGGCCGCACGGCATACTGGCGGCGTCCGTTTCCTCCCATTCCCCCGAGGTCACCGTGTCCCACGAGCACACCCCCGCAGAGGTCGGCACCGCACGCGTCAAGCGCGGCATGGCCGAGATGCTCAAGGGCGGCGTCATCATGGACGTCGTCACCCCGGACCAGGCGAGGATCGCCGAGGACGCCGGCGCCGTCGCCGTCATGGCCCTCGAGCGGGTCCCGGCCGACATCCGCGCCCAGGGCGGGGTCTCGCGGATGAGCGACCTCGACATGATCGACGGCATCATCGCCGCCGTCTCCATCCCGGTCATGGCCAAGGCGCGCATCGGCCACTTCGTCGAGGCACAGGTGCTCCAGGCCCTCGGTGTCGACTACGTCGACGAGTCCGAGGTGCTCACCCCGGCCGACTACGAGAACCACATCGACAAGTGGGCTTTCACCGTGCCTTTCGTCTGCGGCGCGACCAACCTCGGCGAGGCGCTGCGCCGGATCACCGAGGGCGCGGCGATGATCCGCTCCAAGGGCGAGGCCGGTACCGGGGACGTCTCCAACGCCACGACGCACATGCGCCGCATCCGCCAGGAGATCCGCCGGCTCACGTCCCTGCCCGAGGACGAGCTGTTCGTCGCGGCCAAGGACCTCCAGGCTCCCTACGAGCTCGTCCGTGAGGTCGCGCGCACCGGTGAGCTGCCCGTCGTGCTCTTCACCGCCGGCGGCATCGCCACTCCCGCGGACGCCGCGATGATGATGCAGCTCGGCGCGCAGGGTGTGTTCGTCGGCTCCGGCATCTTCAAGTCCGGCAACCCGGCGCAGCGCGCCGCGGCGATCGTCAAGGCGACGACCTTCTACGACGACCCCGGCGTCCTCGCGCAGGTCTCCCGCGGGCTGGGTGAGGCGATGGTCGGGATCAACGTCGACGACGTCCCGGTCCCGCACCGGCTGGCGGAGCGTGGCTGGTAGCCCGGCGTCCGGCTCCGGGCCCGACGACGTCCTCGGCTACGGCCTGGGGCCCGAGTGGGTGCCCGGACCCGACGGCATCCCGTTCCGGGCCGCGGCCCGCGTCGTCGTCCTCGACCCCGACGACCGGGTGCTCCTCGTGCGCGGGCACGACTCCGGGCAGACCTCGCGCTCGTGGTGGTTCACCGTCGGCGGGGGACTGGAGCCCGGCGAGGACGCCCGCGCCGGCGCGGTGCGCGAGCTCCGGGAGGAGACCGGCCTGCGGGTCGGGCCGGACGACCTCGAGGGGCCGGTCCTCGTCCGCAGCGCGGTGTTCGACTTCGCCCGCGTGACCTGCCGCCAGGACGAGGAGTTCTTCCTCGCCCGGGTGAGCGAGACGCGCCTGGACGTCACCGGGTGGACCGAGCTCGAGCGTGAGGTCGTCGACGAGCTGCGCTGGTGGGAGCTCGACGACCTCGACGCCGCGGTCGCCGCAGGTACGGTCGTCTACCCGGCAGGACTGGCGGCTCTCGTCCGCCGGCTCGCCGCCGGCTGGGACGGCAGCGTCGAGAGCGTCGTCGAGTGAGCGCGGGCTCGGGGCCGCCGACGATCGGGGTCCTCGCGCTCCAGGGTGACGTCCCCGAGCACCTCTCCGCGCTGGAGGCCGCCGGTGCCCGCGCGGTGCGCGTGCGGCGTCACGCCGAGCTCGGCGCGGTCGACGGCCTCGTCCTGCCGGGTGGCGAGTCGACGACGATGCGCACCCTCCTGTCCGCCTTCGACCTCCTCGATGGCCTGCGTGACCTCGTCCGCGCCGGCCTGCCGGTGTACGGCTCGTGCGCCGGCATGGTGCTCCTCGCCGACCGCGTCGTCGGCGCGGACGACGCGATCGTCGGCGGCATGGACGTCACCGTGCGGCGCAACGCCTTCGGCCGTCAGGTCGACTCCTTCGAGGAGGACCTCGACGCACCGTGGCTCGGCGGCGACGGTGCGCCGCTGCGCGCCGTGTACATCCGCGCGCCGTGGGTCGAGGAGGCCGGGGAGGACGTCGAGGTGCTCACCCGGGTGAGGTCCGGGCCTGCCGCCGGTAGGATCGTGGCAGCTCGACAGGGCGCGCTGCTCGCGACAGCCTTCCACCCGGAGATCGGCGGCGACGCGCGGGTACACCGTGCGTTCGTCGGCATGGTGCGTGCACACGCCTAGCGCAACCTGTCCCACGTCCCCGCGGGGATGCCGTCGTCGTCAGCAAGGAGCACACAGTGTCCGGTCACTCCAAGTGGGCCACCACCAAGCACAAGAAGGCCGCAATCGACGCCAAGCGGGGCAAGCTCTTCGCCCGCCTCATCAAGAACATCGAGGTGGCGGCCCGCACCGGTGGCGGTGACCCGGCCGGCAACCCGACCCTCTTCGACGCGATCCAGAAGGCGAAGAAGAACTCCGTCCCGGCCGACAACATCGACCGCGCGGTCAAGCGCGGCTCCGGCGCGGAGGCCGGCGGCGCCGACTACGAGACGATCATGTACGAGGGGTACGCCCCCGGCGGCGTCGCCGTCCTCGTCGAGTGCCTCACCGACAACCGCAACCGCGCCGCCTCCGACGTGCGCGTCGCCTTCACCCGCAACGGCGGCACCCTCGCCGACCCGGGCTCGGTCTCCTACCTGTTCAACCGGCGCGGTGTCGTCGTCGTGCCGAAGACGGACGGGCTCACCGAGGACGACGTCCTCGGGGCGGTCCTCGAGGCCGGCGCCGAGGAGGTCAACGACGAGGGCGAGACCTTCGAGGTCCTCAGCGAGGCCACCGACGTCGTGGCCGTGCGTACGGCGCTGCAGGAGGCGGGACTCGACTACGACTCCGCCGAGTCGCAGTTCGTGCCGTCGATGGAGGTGGAGGTCGACCTCGAGGGCGTGCGCAAGATCATGAAGCTCATCGACGCGCTCGAGGACTGCGACGACGTGCAGAACGTCTTCGCGAACTTCGACGCCTCGGACGAGGTGCTCGCGGCGCTCGACGAGGACTGAGACCACCCACACCCCGCTGTGTCGCTGCCGGGCCGTGTCCGGCCCGGCTGCGACACTCGTCCCATGCGCGTCCTCGGAGTCGACCCCGGCCTCACTCGCTGCGGCCTCGGCGTCGTCGACTCCGGACCGAGCCGTGAGCTGTCGGCCGTCGCCGTCGGGGTGCTGCGCACGCCCCCGGACATGCCGGTCCAGCAGCGGCTCCTCACCATCGCGGCCGGGATCGAGGAGTGGATCGTGCGCCACGACGTCGACGCCGTCGCCGTCGAGCGGGTCTTCGCCCAGCACAACGTCAGCTCGGTGATCGGCACCGCCCAGGTCGCGGGCCTGGCGATGGTCGCCGCCGCCCGGGCCGGCCTGCCCCTCGGCACGCACACCCCGAGCGAGGTGAAGGCAGCGGTGACCGGCAACGGCCGCGCCGACAAGCTCCAGGTCCAGGAGATGGTCCGGCGCATCCTGCGGCTCGCCGAGCGCCCCCAGCCCGCCGACGCCGCCGACGCCCTCGCCCTGGCCGTGTGCCACGTGTGGCGCGCTGGGACGCCCGGGGCGGGCACCTCCTCGCGCCAGGCGACACCGGCGCAGGAGGCCTGGGCGCGCGCCGAGCTCGCGGCGCGCCGTGCCCGGCCCGCCGTCCGCAGCCGTTAGGCTCTTCGCACACACGTTCGCCCGGGACCTGCCCGGGCGGGAATGGGAGCAGCCGTGATCGCCAGCGTCCGAGGGACCGTCGAGGCCGTGCGCCTCGACTCCGCGGTCCTCGAGGTCGGCGGGGTCGGGCTGCGCGTCCAGGCCACCCCGGCCACCCTCGCCGGGCTGCGTCACGGCGCCGAGGCGCGGATGGCCACCTCGCTCGTCGTGCGCGAGGACTCCCTCACGCTGTACGGCTTCGCCGACGACGACGAGCGCGAGGTCTTCGAGGTCCTCCAGACCGTCTCGGGGGTCGGGCCGCGGCTCGCCCTCGCCGTCCTGGCCGTCCACGGCCCCGACGCGCTGCGCGCCGCCGTCGCCGCGCAGGACGTCAACGCCCTGACGAAGGTGCCCGGCATCGGCAAGAAGGGCGCCCAGCGGATCCTCCTCGAGATCGGCGACAAGCTCGGCCCGGTGCGCTCCGGTGCGCCCGCGGTCCCGGCCGTCCAGGACTCCCGGCCCGAGGTGGTCGACGCGCTCGTCCAGCTCGGCTGGCCGGCGCGGGCCGCCGAGGACGCGGTGACGGCGGTGCTCGCCGAGGAGGATGGCGGCAGCGACGTCGCGGCCGTGCTCCGCGCCGCGCTGCAGTACCTCGGGGGCCGCGGCCGTGGCTGAGAACTACCTCGACGCCGAGGCGGACGAGCTCGAGCGGGCCGCGGAGGCCGCGCTGCGCCCGCGCCGCCTCGACGACTTCGTCGGCCAGGCCGTCGTGCGCGACCAGCTCGCCCTCGTCCTGGACGCCGCAAAGGCCCGCGGCACAGCGCCTGACCACGTCCTGCTGTCAGGTCCGCCCGGGCTCGGCAAGACGACGCTGGCGATGATCATCGCCGGCGAGGTCCAGGGCGCGCTGCGGCTCACCTCCGGCCCGGCGATCCAGCACCCCGGGGACCTCGCGGCCATCCTGTCCTCGCTGCAGGAGCACGACGTCCTGTTCATCGACGAGATCCACCGGCTCGCCCGGCCCGTCGAGGAGATGCTCTACCTGGCGATGGAGGACTTCCGCGTCGACGTCGTCGTCGGCAAGGGGCCCGGTGCCACCGCCATCCCGCTCACCCTCCCGCGCTTCACCGTCGTCGGCGCGACGACCCGCGCCGGCCTGCTGCCCGCGCCGCTGCGCGACCGCTTCGGGTTCACCGGGCACCTGGAGTTCTACTCACCGGGCGAGCTCGAGCAGGTGCTGCGCCGCAGCGCGCGGCTCCTCGGGGCCGAGCTCGAGCCCGCCGCCGCCGCCGAGCTGGCCGGCCGCTCCCGCGGGACCCCGCGTATCGCCAACCGGCTGCTGCGCCGCGTGCAGGACTGGGCACAGGTACGGGGGAGCGGGGCGCTCGACCTCCCCGCCACCCACGCCGCCCTCGACCTGTTCGAGGTGGACCGCCTCGGCCTCGACCGGCTCGACCGTGCCGTGCTGCTCGCCCTGTGCAAGCGGTTCAACGGCGGTCCGGTGGGGCTGTCCACCCTCGCCGTCGCGGTCGGGGAGGAGCCGGAGACCGTCGAGACCGTCGCCGAGCCGTTCCTCGTCCGCGAGGGCCTGGTCACCCGCACGCCGCGCGGCCGGGTCGCCACCGCGGCCGCCTACGCCCACCTCGGCCTGACCCGGCCGGAGGACGGCGCGCTCTGGTCCTGACCGAGGGGATGGTTCCCACCACTCCTCGCCGTCGCCTAGAATCAAGCAGTCTTTTGCCTCCGACGGGCGCGGGTTCTCTCCGCGCCTCGTCGCCACCTAGGGAGTAGTGCCGTGGAATTCCTCATCCTGATCGCCGTCTTCGGACTCATGATGTGGATGATGTCCCGGGGGGCGAAGAAGCAGCGTCAGGCCGCCATCGACCTCCGCAACAGCCTCGAGGTCGGCCAGCAGGTCATGACCGCGTCCGGCTTCTACGGGACCATCGTCGACATCGACGGCGACGTCATCACCATCGAGTCCACGCCGGGCGTCGAGACCATGTGGAAGCGCGAGGCGATCGCCTCCGTGACCGAGCCGCCGTTCGCCGTCGAGGACGAGGAGGAGCTCGTCGAGGAGGACGAGGTCGCCACCGTGTCCGTGCCCGACGACGCGTCCTCGCTCACCTCCGCCCCCGGCGTGGTCGGCGAGACCGAGCGTCCCGCCGCAGAGACCGAGCTCGCGACCGACGAGCCGGCCGACCGTACGGGCGACGAGCCCGACGAGCGCCGCGCCTGAGCGCGCGGTAGAGAAGAGAAGACCGCGTTGGCGACCACCGCCCCACGCCCTCTGCGCAGGATCGTCTTCCTGTTCGTCATCATCGCGGTCCTCTTCGGATCCGTCGCGATCGGACAGCAGGTCAGCGACGACTCCGAGGGTGAGCTCGGCCCGTCCTTCGTCCCAGGGCTCGCACTCGACCTCGAGGGCGGCGTCCAGCTCATCCTCACCCCGCGCCTCGACCCCGAGGCCGAGGGTGGCGACGGCGAGATCACCGACGAGGACATCGACCAGGCGATCGAGATCATCCGCCAGCGCGTCGACGCCTCCGGTGTCGCCGAGGCCGAGATCACCCGCCAGGGCTCGAACAACATCGTCGTCGGCCTCCCGGGCAACCCCGACGAGGCGACCCTGGACCTCGTGCGCCAGTCCGCCCAGCTGCGCTTCCGGCCCGTGCTCGCGGTCACCGACCCGACGCCGATCGACCCGAACCAGGAGGGCCTGCCCACCGCGCCGGAGTCCGACGCGCAGGCCGCCGCCCCCGAGGGGGAGGTCGCCACGCAGGCCCCGGCCGACGGCGCCACCGAGGAGCCCTCCGCCGAGGCCCCCGCAGCGGACGCGAACGAGCCCGCCGCCGACCGTGACGCCATCGAGCAGGCCGCGTTCGCCGTCGCCGACGAGAACGCCGACGGCCAGCTGTCCGACACGCCCGCGACCCAGCCGGCGACGAACAGCGACCCGAGCTGGATCACCGAGCAGCTCGTCTACGACATGTACACCCTGGACTGCACCGACCCGGCGAACCTCGTCGGCGGCGTCGAGGACGACGGCGCCGCCCCGCTCGTGGCCTGCTCCCAGGACGGCATGGCCAAGTACATCCTCGGCCCGGTCGACGTCGAGGGCACGCAGGTCGAGTCCGCGACCTCCGGGCTCGAGGTCACCCAGGCCGGCACGACGACCAACAACTGGGTCGTCAACATCGAGTTCAACCGCGAGGGCACCGAGCTCTTCGCCGAGGTCTCCGAGCGCCTCTTCGCCCAGCAGCCGCCGCTCAACCAGTTCGGCATCGTGCTCGACGGGCTCGTCATCTCCGCCCCGCAGATGAACTCCCCGATCCTCGACGGGAACGCGCAGATCTCCGGCAACTTCACCCGCGAGAGTGCGAACACCCTGGCGAACCAGCTGAACTTCGGCTCCCTGCCGCTGAACTTCGAGGTGCAGAGCGAGGAGCAGATCTCCGCGACGCTCGGCTCGGAGCACCTGCGCAACGGCCTCATCGCCGGCGTCGCCGGTCTCGTCCTCGTCGCGCTGTACCTGCTGTGGCAGTACCGGGGCCTGGCGCTCGTCGCCGTCGGCAGCCTCCTCATCGCTGCGGTCGCCACCTACGGCGCGATCATCGTCCTGTCGTGGCTGCAGGGCTACCGGCTCTCCCTCGCGGGCGTCGCCGGACTCATCGTCGCCGTCGGCATCACCGCCGACTCCTTCATCCTCTACTTCGAGCGCATCCGTGACGAGATCCGTGAGGGGAGGACGCTCGCCGGCGCCGTCGAGCACGGCTGGAACCGCGCCAAGCGCACGATCGTCATCTCCGACCTCGTCACGCTGCTCGCGGCCGTCATCCTCTACTTCCTCGCGGTCGGCGGGGTGCGCGGGTTCGCCTTCACCCTCGGCCTCACGACGGTCATCGACCTCGTCGTCGTCTTCCTCTTCACCCACCCGACGATGCAGCTGCTCATCCGCACCCGCTTCTTCGGGGAGGGCCACCGCTTCTCGGGTCTGGACCCCGAGAGCGTGGGCGTGTCACGCGCCTCCTACCGCGGCCGTGGCCGCGTCGAGCCCGCTCCCCGGCCGCGGCAGACCGCCGGTGCCGACCGCCCTGCCAAGCAGAACGGTGAGCGCCTGACCATCGCCCAGCGACGTGCCGCCGAGCGGCGTGCCGCGCAGGAGTCGGCCACCACCACCATGACCGAGGAGGACGGCCGATGATGAGCCTGGCCCAGCTGGGCAACCAGCTCCACACCGGCGAGCGGTCCATCCCGTTCGTCCAGCGCGGCCGCACCTGGCTCACCGCCGCGCTCATCCTCGTCCTGCTGTCCGTCGGCCTCGTGGTCTTCAAGGGCATCAACGCGGGCATCGAGTTCCGCGGCGGCTCGCAGTTCACCATCACCGGCACCCAGTCGCTCGAGCAGCAGCCCGCGCTCGACGTCGTCGGTGAGCTCGGTCAGGTGGCCCGCGTGTCGACCGTCGGGTCCTCCGCGATCCGGGTGCAGACCCAGGAGCTGACGACCGAGCAGACCGACACGGTCCGCCAGGGGCTGGCCGAGGCCTACGACGTGCCCGAGGCGGACGTCACGTCGACGTTCATCGGCCCCTCGTGGGGCCAGGACATCACCCGCCAGGCGATCCAGGGCCTCCTGGTGTTCATCGTCATCGTCGCCATCGTGCTGTCGGTGTACTTCCGCAGCTGGCAGATGGCCACGGCGGCGCTCGTCGCGCTGTTCCACGACATCATCCTCACCGTGGGCGTCTACTCGCTCATCGGCTGGGAGGTCACCCCCGCGACGGTCATCGGTCTCCTCACGATCCTCGGCTACTCGCTCTACGACACCGTCGTCGTCTTCGACAAGGTCCGCGAGAACACCGAGCACCTCACCGAGCAGCACGAGCGCACCTACGCCGAGCTGTCGAACCTCGCGGTGAACCAGACGCTCGTCCGTTCGATCAACACCTCCCTCACCTCGTTGCTGCCCGTCGGCTCGATCCTCTTCGTCGGCGCGCTGCTGCTCGGGGCGGGGACCCTGCGGGACATCGCGCTCGCCCTGTTCGTCGGCATGCTCGTCTCCACCATCTCCTCGGTGTTCGTGGCCACCCCGCTCCAGGTGCTGCTGCACCAGCGCGACGCGACGGTGCGCCAGCACACCGCGGAGGTGCTCGAGCGCCGCCGCAAGGTGACCGGCAGCGAGGAGATCCCCGCCGCCGTCGTCGCCGTCGAGGAGGACAATGTCGCCGGCCACCACCGTGGTCAGGCGGCTCAGCCCAAGCGCCGGAAGGGGCGTAAGTGACCGAGTTCCCCGCCGAGCTCACCCAGATGCTCGACTCCCATGTGCACGTCGTCCCCAACTTCCCTGAGCCGGGTGTGCTCTTCCGGGACATCACCCCGCTCCTCGCCGACGGGCCGGCCTTCGCCGCCCTCGTCGACGCCCTCGCCGAGCGGTACCGGGGCAAGATCGACGCCGTCGCGGGCCTGGAGTCGCGCGGGTTCATCCTCGCCGCCCCGCTGGCCCACGCGCTGGGCGTCGGCATGGTGACGATCCGCAAGGCCGGTCGTCTGCCCGGCGACGTCATCGGCGTGGACTACACGCTGGAGTACGGTACGGCGCGCCTCGAGCTGCGTCCGGAGACCGTGACGGCGGGTCACCGCGTCCTCATCATCGACGACGTCCTCGCCACCGGCGGCACCGCGCGTGCCGCGATCGAGCTCATCGAGTCCGCCGGTGCGGAGGTCGCGGCCCTCACCATGCTCCTCGAGCTCGAGGAGCTCGGGGGACGCTCGAGGCTCACCGACTACCCGCTCGACAGCATCCTGCGCTACTGACGCGCGGGGCGCCCCGCCGGTACCGCGATCCGCTGCGGGGGCGCCTAGAATGGGCCGATGGCTGAGGACACGGTGAACGGGGCGACGCCGGACGCGCGCGCCCCCCGCGTGCGCTCCCGCTTCGCCATCCTCGGCGCGCGGGGGCACTCGGCGTCGCCGGCGATCGAGCCGGTCCTGCACGCCCTGCGCTCCAACCACCCGCGCGCGGACACCGCGCTCATCGAACGTGCCTTCACCGTCGCGGAGAAGGCGCACCGGGGCCAGCTGCGCAAGAGCGGTGACCCCTACATCACCCACCCGGTCGCGGTGACGACCATCCTCGCCGAGCTCGGCATGACGGTGCCCACCCTGGCCGCGGCCCTGCTCCACGACACCGTCGAGGACACCGACTACTCCCTGGACCAGCTGCGCGCGGACTTCGGGGAGGAGATCGCGCTCCTCGTCGACGGCGTCACCAAGCTCGACAAGGTCACCTACGGCGAGGCGGCCGAGGCCGAGACCGTGCGCAAGATGGTCGTCGCGATGGCCCGCGACATCCGCGTCCTCGTCATCAAGCTCGCCGACCGTCTCCACAACGCCCGGACGTGGAAGTACGTCTCGGCGAAGTCCGCGCAGCGAAAGGCCCGCGAGACGCTGGAGATCTACGCGCCGCTGGCCCACCGGCTGGGCATGAACACCATCAAGTGGGAGCTGGAGGACCTGTCCTTCGCCACCCTCTACCCCAAGGTGTACGACGAGATCGTCCACCTCGTCGCCGAGCGCGCGCCCGCCCGTGACGAGTACCTCTCCACCGTCCGCACGCAGATCGAGGCCGACCTGCGCGCGAGCAAGATCCGCGCGACGGTCACCGGGCGGCCCAAGCACTACTACTCGATCTACCAGAAGATGATCGTGCGCGGCCGCGACTTCGACGACATCTTCGACCTCGTCGGCGTGCGGGTGCTCGTCGACAGCGTCAAGGACTGCTACGGCGTCCTCGGCACGATGCACGCGCGCTGGAACCCCCTGCCCGGGCGGTTCAAGGACTACATCGCGATGCCGAAGTTCAACCTCTACCAGTCGCTGCACACGACGGTCGTGGGGCCGGGCGGCAAGCCGGTGGAGATCCAGATCCGCACCCACGACATGCACCGCCGCGCGGAGTACGGCGTGGCCGCGCACTGGAAGTACAAGGAGATCGCCCGCGGCGGCGACGGTGGCGCCCCGAAGGGCGCCGAGGACATGGGGTGGCTGCGCCAGCTCGTGGACTGGCAGCGGGAGACCGCGGACCCGGGGGAGTTCCTCGACTCGCTCCGCTTCGAGATCTCCGGCTCGCAGACCTACGTGTTCACGCCGAAGGGCGACGTCATCGCCCTGGCTCCCGGGGCGACGCCGGTGGACTTCGCCTACGCGGTCCACACCGAGGTCGGGCACCGCACGGTGGGTGCACGCGTCAACGGGCGCCTCGTCCCGCTCGGCTCGAAGCTCGAGAACGGCGACACGGTGGAGGTCTTCACCTCCAAGTCCGAGACCGCCGGTCCGAGCCGCGACTGGCTGAACTTCGTCACGACGCCGCGCGCGCGGAACAAGATCCGCGCCTGGTTCACCAAGGAGCGGCGCGAGGAGGCGATCGAGGCAGGCAAGAGCAGCATCGCCCGCGCGATGCGCAAGCAGAACCTGCCGATCCAGCGGCTCATGTCGCACGACTCGCTCAACGCGCTGGCCCACGAGCTCAACTACGCCGACGTCTCGGCGCTGTACGCGGCGGTCGGGGAGAGCCAGGTCTCCGCGACGAGCATCGTGCAGAAGCTCGTCCACACGATGGGCGGGGAGTCCGGCGCCGAGGAGGACCTCGCCGAGGCGACGATGCCGGGGGAGACGCGTCCCCGGCTGCGCGCCGGGGACCCGGGCATCGCGGTCAAGGGCATGGACGCGGGCGACCTGTGGGTCAAGCTGGCCCGCTGCTGCACACCCGTGCCGGGGGACCCCATCGTCGGTTTCGTCACCCGCGGCTCCGGCGTCTCGGTCCACCGCGCCGACTGCGGCAACCTCGAGAGCCTGCGCAACGAGCCCGAGCGCATGGTCGACGTCGAGTGGTCCCGGCAGGGCCAGAGCTCCTTCCTCGTCCAGATCCAGGTCGAGGCGCTGGACCGCGCCGGCCTGCTCTCCGACGTCACGCGGGTGCTCTCGGAGAACCACGTGAACATCCTCTCCGCCCAGGTGCAGACGAGCCGGGACCGGGTGGCCCTGTCGAAGTTCGTCTTCGAGATGGCCGAGCCCTCCCACCTCGGGCACGTGCTGTCCGCGGTGCGACGGATCGACGGCGTCTTCGACGTCTACCGCATCACCGGCGCCCGCTCTGGTCGCACCGACACGGTGAGCCGCTCGACGCACTGATCTCCACAGGGCGCGGCCGCGGGCGGCAGGTCCACAGGCAACGCCCGGCGTGCAGCGCCACCCTGGCTGGCGGGGCAGGCTCACGGCATGCCGAGCGCACTGTCCTGGCTGGACCCCGCAGCGCCGTCCCCGCTCACCTGGGGGGCGGGTGAGGGCTGGGAGGCCGCGGCGCTGCGGCACGACGGGCTGGTCGGGCCCACCCCGACCGGTGCCGAGGCGGCCGTCGACCTCAGGGCCTCACCGGCGGGGCGGGCCGGGCTGCTGCGCGAGGCGCTCGTGCCCGGCTCCGCGCTGGCGCGCACGACCGCCCTGTGGGTGCACACCGGCCGTCTCCTCGCCCTGCGCACCGAGCTCGTCGTCCCTCCGGAGCGGCGCGTCGAGGGCGGCGGCGTCGTCCACCGTCAGCACCTCGCGCCCGGGGACGTCGCGCTGGTGGCCGGGGTACCGACGACGACTCCCGTACGTACCGCCGTCGACCTGCTGTGCTTCGCCGCGCCGGGCACCGCCGTCCCCGGCGCCCGCGCCCTGCTCGCCCACGGGCTGCCCGCCGAGGCGGTGCGGCGGGCGCTCGTCCAGCCCGCCCGGCGACTGCCCGGCCGCCGGGCGCTGTCCCTCCTCGCGGT
This sequence comes from Georgenia sp. 311, assembly GCF_006151955.1. Classification (NCBI taxonomy): domain Bacteria; kingdom Bacillati; phylum Actinomycetota; class Actinomycetes; order Allobogoriellales; family Allobogoriellaceae; genus Georgenia; species Georgenia sp. 311. The sequence continues at coordinate 187,278 of NZ_VDFS01000018.1, forward strand.
GGCGCTGACGCCACCGGGCCGGCACCCGTGATGACGGATGCCGGCCCGGTGGTGGTGGTCGACTGCCGGTCAGCTGCCGGCGGTGCGCAGGATCTGGTCGAGCCAGGTCTTGCGGGTCTCGAGGGACTCGAGCGCGGCCTTCTCCGCAGCGGTGTCACCCGCGGCGCGGGCCGCCGCCAGCTGCGCCTCGAGCGCGTCGATCGCCTCGTAGAGCTGGGCCGCGGCGCCCTGCGCGCGGGCCTGCTTCTCCGGGTCGGACGTCTTCCAGCGCTCCTGGTCCGCATCGCGCACCGCCTGCTCGACGGCCCGCATCCGGGCCTCGACGCGCTGGACGTCGGCCCGCGGCACCTTGCCGGCCTCGTCCCACTTGTCCTGGATCGGGCGCAGCGCCGCCTTGGCGGCCTCCGGGTCGGTGACCGGCAGGAGCGCCTCCGCCTCCTCCAGGAGCCGCAGCTTGGCCTCGAGGTTGGCCGAGTACTCGGCGTCGATCTGCGCGTTCTCCGACTCCCGCGCCTCGAAGAAGCGCTGGCGGGCGGCGCGGAAGCGCGCCCACAGGGCGTCGTCCTCCTTGCGGCTCGCGCGCCCCGCCGCCTTCCAGCGGTCCATGAGGTCGCGGTAGGCGGCCGAGGTACGGCCCCAGTCCGTGGAGGTCGAGAGTGCCTCCGCCTCGGCGATGAGCTGCTCCTTGGCCTTCTTCGCCTCGGACTGCGCCGCGTCGAGCTGGGAGAAGTAGTGACCACGGTTGCGGTCGAACGTCGTGCGGGCGCGGGAGAACCGCTTCCACAGGCTGTCCTCGCTCGGGCGGTCGAGACGCGGGCCGTTGCGCTGCGCCTGCTTCCACTCCTCGAGCAGCGTGCGCAGCTCCTCGCCGCTGGACCGCCAGTGGACCTTCGCGGGGTCGGTGGCGGCGATGGCCTCGGCGCGCTCGACGATGGTGGTCCGCTCGGCCAGCGCCTGGGCCTTGGCGGCCTCGCGCTCCGCGTTGATCTCCCGGCGCCGCTCCTTGGCCCGCTCACGCACGGCCTCGAGGCGGGAGCGCAGCCCGTCGAGGTCGCCCACGGCGGCCGGCTCGGCGAGCGCCTCGGTGAGGGTGGCGATCGTCTGGTCGATCTCCTTGATCTGCAGCTGCGGCAGCCGGGTCTCGAACAGTGCCACCTGGGCCTGGAGGTCGAGGAAGCGGCGGACGTAGAAGGCCAGCGCCTCGTCGGTGTCCGCGCCGGTGTACTGGCCCACCGTGCGCTCACCGGCGGCCTCGCGGACCCACACGGTGCCGTCGGGGTCCACCCGGCCCCAGGCGGCCGCGGCGGCTGCCTCCTTGCTGTCGTCGATGACGGGCGCCACGACGGTCACGGCCGGGGCGGGGGTGCCCGGGGTGCGCTTGGGCAGCGCCGACGGCTTGGGCAGCGACGAGGGCTTGGGCACGACGGCCGGACGCGGGGCGGCGTCGACCTCGATCGAGCCGCCCGGCTCCTCGGCGCCTGCCTCGGCCGCCGGCTGCTCCTCGGCGGGAGTCGGGGCGGGCTCCTCGGCG
>NZ_VDFS01000019.1:0-1412 GCF_006151955.1 Georgenia sp. 311
CGTCGTCCGCCGGGCGGCGGACGGCACGGAGACGTGGCGCCACGCCGTCGCGACGGCGGCGAACGACCGTGCCTACGGCGTCGTCCCGGGCGCCGACGGCGGCGTCGTCGTCGCCGGGTACACGCGCGGCACCCTGGCCACCGGGCTCACGGACACGCAGGACGACGCGTACGTCGTCGGCATCGACTCCGACGGACAGCGCACGTGGACGCTGGAGACGGGCTCCCCCACGGCCGCCGACCGCCTCTACGCGGTCGCCCCGGACGGCGCGGGCGGCGCGTACGTCGCGGGGTACACGAGCGGCAGCTTCGCCGGGGCGCCGCACGCCGGGGACAAGGACGCCGTCCTCGCCCGGGTCTCGTCCGACGGTGACCTGCTGTGGAGCGAGCAGCTCGGTGGCTCCGGTGAGGACAAGGCGATGGCGGTCACGGCCACCGCGGACGGCGGCGTCGTGGTCGGCGGGATGACGAGTGCGGGACTGCCCGGGCTCGACCACCTCGGCTCCGGCGACGGGTGGGTCGCGAAGTACGACGCCGCGGGCGCGCAGCAGTGGATCCACCCGGTCTCCAGCGACCAGAACGACCTCGTGAGCGGCCTGGTGCCGCTGGCGGACGGCTCGGTGCTCGCCGTCGGGCACACCCGGGGGACCATCGGTGCCGCGACGCTGGGCGACAACGACATCGTCGTGCGGTCCTTCACGGTCGACGGCGCCGAGCGCTGGACGCTCCAGACCGGCACGTCCACCGACGACCGCGGCGTCACCGGTGTCCCGACGGCCGACGGCGGTGCGCTCGTCCTCGCGACCACCTACGGCGCGATGGGCGAGCCGCACGGGGGCGTCGACGTCGTCGCACTGCCCGTGTCCTCGGACGGGGCGCCCGGCGAGCCGGTGCAGGTGGGCTCGCGCGAGCGCGACGGCGCGGACGAGTGGGACGAGGCGAACCTCTTCGCGGCCACCGGGGCGGAGGGCACCTGGGTCACCGGGCTGACGTTCGGGGCGCCGCAGGGCGCGCTGAACGCCGGCGCGGGCGACGTCTTCGTCATGCGGCTCCCCGCCTCCCCCGGCGAGGAGCCGACGGAGGAGCCGACGGAGGAGCCCACCGCAGAGCCGACCGGTGAGCCGACGAGTGAGCCGACCGCCGGGCCGACGACGGAACCGACGGTCGGACCAACCGACGCGCCGGCCACCGACGACCCTTCCTCGCCGGGTGACGGCGCTGCCGCGTCGGCCGCTCCGGACGCGGGGGCAGGCGGCTCAGGCCTGCCGGCGACCGGCGTCGCCGTGACCGGCGCCCTCGTGGCTGCCGTGCTCCTCGCCCTCACAGGCGCCGTCCTCGTCGCCCGCCGCCGCACGACCGCCTAGGAGGAAGTCGGCTCTCGCGGGTGCCCGCCCACCCACCCGCGAGAGCCGA
>NZ_VDFS01000020.1:0-14613 GCF_006151955.1 Georgenia sp. 311
AACCAGTAACCGTCCGATTAACAGTCGGATGCTCTGCCAATTGAGCTACGCGGGATCGCGCGGGAACGATCCTACCAGCAGAGCACGGGAGCGACGGACGCGTCTCAGCCGATCCGCACGCCGCCCAGGCGCTCGGCGACGTCGGGGTCGTGGTGGTCCAGCGCGACCGAGCGGCCGGTGTCGAGCGTCGCGATCAGGCTCATCTCCTCCGGCCCCAGCTCGAAGTCGAAGATGTCGAGGTTCTCCGCCATCCGCTCGGGACGGACCGACTTGGGGATGACGACGACCTCACGCTGGACCAGCCAGCGCAGCACCACCTGCGCGACGGTCTTGTCGAACGTCTCGGCGATCGACGTGAGCGTGGGGTTGGTGAAGATGTCGTTCTTCCCCTCCGCGAGCGGGCCCCACGACTCGATCTGGACGCCGAGCCCGACCATGACCTCCTGGTCGACGGTCCGCTGGTAGAAGGGGTGCGTCTCGATCTGGTTGACGGCGGGGGTGATCTCGTTGTGCGCGGTGAGGTCGACGAGGCGGTCGGGGAAGAAGTTCGACACGCCGATCGCCCGGGCGGCCCCCTCCCGGTACAGCCCTTCCATCGCGCGCCAGAAGGAGTAGTAGTCCCCGAAGGGCTGGTGGACGAGGTAGAGGTCGACGTAGTCGAGGCCGAGCTTGTCCAGCGAGGTCGCGAACGCCGCCCGGGTGCCGTCCTCGCCGCCGTCGTGGTTCCACAGCTTGGTCGTGACGAAGAGCTCCTCGCGCGGGATGCCGCTGGCGGCGATCGCCCGGCCGACGGCGTCCTCGTTGCGGTAGGCGGCCGCGGTGTCGAGGTGGCGGTAGCCGGCGGCGAGGGCGTCGGTGACCACCCGCTCGGTCTCCTCGGGCGGGACCTGGAAGACGCCGAAGCCGAGGATGGGCATCGTCGTACCGGTGTTGAGCGTGACGGTGGGGATCTGGGTCATGCGAGTGCCTCCCGTTGGGTGTGGGCCGCCGGGCGAGGCTGCGTCCGTCCGCGGCCCTGCCATCCTCAGCGCTCCCCCGGTCCGGCGCGAGCGCAGGCGCCGGCCGGGGATGCACGAAGGCCCGGAACCAGGGGTTCCGGGCCTCGCCTGCTCCCGCGACTGGACTCGAACCAGTAACCGTCCGATTAACAGTCGGATGCTCTGCCAATTGAGCTACGCGGGATCGTGCCGCTCGACTGTAACAGGAGCGAGCGGGCGGTCGGGAGCCGCGACCGGCGCCCCGAGGTGTGAGTTGGACCGCACTTGGCTCAGCGCGGCAGTCCCACGGCCTCGCGGACCCGCGCCTCGAGCTCGTCGAGCTGCTGGTCGACGTCCTCCCGGCGCGGCAGCGGGCCGAAGGCGGTGAGCTGGGAGTAGAGGCTGCCGTCCTCCCGGCGCCGGACCGTGGCACGCACCCGGGTGCCCTCGACGTCGATGACCTCCTGGTGGACGACGGAGGCCTGCACCCGCTCGCGGATGGCGGCGGTGAACGTCCCGACGTCGTCGGAGTCGAGGACGAGCCGCTCGTCCGGCCGCTCCCGGTCGGCCCAGGTGATGGTGAACGTCCGGGTGTCCCCGTCCCACGTGCCGGTGTCGATCTCGTGCCACGTCGTGCGCTGCCCCAGCCCGTCCTCGCCGACGACGAGGATCGCCTCGCGCGCGACGACGGCCCACGAGCCGTTCCTCATCGGCGCCACGGCGAGCGGCTTGTCACCCGCGGGCAGGTGGGCGGTGACGGCGTCGGGCAGGCGGGGGGCACGGCGGCGGAAGACAGGCACGTCACCACGGTAACCGAGGGCCCCGCTACGATTGCGGAGCCGTGCGCCCTCCGCACTGCTGCCCCAGTAGCTCAGCCGGTCAGAGCAGCGGACTCATAATCCGTCGGTCGTGGGTTCAAGCCCCACCTGGGGCACCCGTTCGTCCTCGACCCGCGACGACGCGGGTGGCACCGTCCCGCACGGTCCGTCCGGGGGGGTGACGGAACCGGTGGGGGCCGCGGGACGGCGCCTCACCCGGATCTATCGGCAGCGCCGGGTCGTTCGAAAGCAGGAATTGCGGGCCGATATCCCATGCATGGCTCCTCCCTGAGTCTGGACCTGGGCGAAACCGGCCCGAACACGAGCCGGTGCCCCGATATGTTGGAAACGGGTGAGCGGCATCGGGCGGTGCCGGCACCCGCCCTGGGGGGACCGCATGAGACCAGAGACCCGGTCGGACAATCCGGCGACGAGTACGCGTGAGCGATCGTGGCGCGAGGAGCTGACGGCAGACTACGAGCTGTCGCAGGCGAGACTCGAGATCGAGCTCTCCGGCGACATCGAGGAGCACCTGTAGCCGGTCACGGCGGAAGCCGCCCCCGCCAACCCTCGATCAAGCGGGGGTCGGGGGCGGCGGACTACGCCGCTGACGGCTAGATGTGCTCCTCGGCCTCCTCCGGCGCGTCGAGCCGCATCCGCAGGCGTGCCTGGTCCACCTCGTAGCGTGCCGCCAGTGCGTCACGCCAGGAGGACCGAAGTGCCGTGGTGGCCAGCATCGAGGGTGTGATCGCCTGCATGCCCATGGTCGCCCTTTCCCGTCGGGTGCTGGATCACCACCGCCCGTGGCGTCCGACCAGACAGTTCTCTCAACTTATCCCCGAGATTCCGCGGATCCCGCCAAGCCGGGAGAAGTTCACGCTTACGCAGGACCATGGTTCCGCCTAAAGGAGGAGGCGCCGGGGAGTGCGAGGACGCCGCGGCTCAGTGCGCGGGCGCGGGCTCGACGATCCGCAGGTCCTCGAGGAGGTGGAGGAACGCGCGCGCGTACGGGCTGTAGGACACCTCGTCGCGCACCCGCTCCCAGTCGATCTGCTCGCGCAGCGCCCGGGTGAGCGGCAGCAGCCTCCCGAAGTCGCAGTAGTGCTCCCCGAGCACGCGCAGCTTGGAGGACAGCACGTCGGTCGCGCTGAGCACCGGCATCCGCACGGCGAGCACCTCGAGCATCTCGGCGCGCTCCAGCAGCTCGTCGTGCACCGGCTCCCCCGACAACCGGTAGAGCACGTCGACGAGCTGACCCCGGTGGTAGGCCTTGAACAGCCAGTTCTCGGCGGGCTCCTGCACGTCCAGGCCGGCGGCCCCGATCGCCTCCCGGGCGGTCTCGACGTGCTCCTCCTTGACCACGAAGTCCGCGTCGTGCTCCGGCTCGGGGGCGCCCCGCACCCAGGCCGCGTAGCTCCCGCACAGCGCGAAGGGGATCTCGGCCTCGGTGAGAGCGACCGCGGCCATCCTCAGGGCGTCGTGCAGCGCCTCTCGCTCGTCCTCTGCCATGCCACGGGTGTACACGAGCGTGTGCGCCCCTGCACCACGAGCGGACACAATCGGGCCCATGCGCCTGGCGACCTTCAACATCCTCCACGGCCGCTCGCTCGTCGACGACGCGGTGGACCTCGACCGCTACGCGCGCGCCGTCACCACGCTCGACGCCGACGTCCTCGCCCTCCAGGAGGTCGACCGGGACCAGCCGCGCTCCCACGGCGCCGACCTCACCGCCATCGCCGCGGAGGCGATGGGTGCGGTCGAGCACCGCTTCGCCGCGACCCTCGCCGGTCTGCCGACGGCGTGGTCCGCCGCCACCGGCGACCTCCAGCCGGGCACCGCGAGCTACGGCGTCGCGCTCCTGTCCCGCTGGCCTGTGAGCTCGTGGTCGGTCGTCCCGCTGGAGGCGAGGCAGGGGCCGGTGCCGATCGTCTTCCCCGGCAAGGAGGAACCCACGCTCGTCCATGACGAGCCGCGCGTCGCGCTCGTCGCCGTCGTCGAGACGCCGCACGGTCCTCTCACGGCCGTGTCCACCCACCTCACCTTCATCCCCGACTGGACGACGATCCAGCTCGAGCGCGTCGTCGCCGCCCTCGCCGAGCTGCCCCGCCCGGCCGTCCTCATGGGAGACCTCAACATGGCCGGCTCGCGCCCGTCGGTCGCGACCGGCTGGCGCTCCCTCGCCGGCGCGCTCACCTTCCCGGTGACCCACCCGGACCGCCAGATCGACCACATCCTCGCCGAGGGCCCGCTCCGCGCCGTCGGGCGGGCGCGCGCGATCGCCACGGGGATCTCCGACCACCGCGCGCTCCTCGTCGACGTCGAGCCGGGCTGGGGCACTGACGGGGGCGGCTGACCGCCGCCCCCGTCAGCACACTCGGCTCAGTCGCCCTCGCCCAGCCGGCGCCGCAGGACCGGCGCGAGGGCACCCGCGGCGGCGAGCAGCGCGGCGAGCCCGGCGAGCGCCCCGACGCCGGCGCCGGTCCGGGCCAGCTCGCCCGAGCCCGGCGTGGGCGGGGAGACGACGACGGGCGGGGTGGAGCCGGCGGGCTCCGGGTCGGCCGGTGCCGGGGCCGGCTCCGGCTCGGCGGGCTCCGGCTCGGCGGGCGCCGGCTCGGCAGGCTCCGGGCTGGGCTCGGGCTCGACCGGCTCGGGCTGGGCGGCCGCCAGCTCCGGCGTGCTCGCCGGCGCGGTCCGGTGACCGGTGGCCTGCTCGTAGTCGTAGCCCATCGCGAGGAGGTCCGGCTCGGAGAAGGGCAGCCCCATGAGCTCCAGGCCCACCGGCAGTCCGGCGTCCGTGAAGCCCGCCGGGAGGGTGAGGGAGGGGAAGCCCGACTGCGCCGAGGCGGCGCAGTTGGTGCCGGGCTGGGACTCCTCGACCGGCCGGGCGACCTCGCGGATCGTCGGGTAGGCGAGGGCGTCGATGCCGCCGTCGGTCAGCGTCTCGGTGAGCATGTCGCGGACCTGCTGCTGCAGGTCGAGCCGCTCGAGGTACTCCGGGGTGGGCATCTCGGCGGTCGCGTCCCACCGGGCCAGGCTCGTGAGCACCGACGGCGTGACGTCCCCGCTCGCGACGATGTCGGAGAGCGTGAGGCGGTCCGCCGGCGCGGTGAGCGCCGCCAGGCCCACCGGCCACCGGGCGCCGTCCTGCGCGAGGTAGGTGTTGAGGTCGCGCTTGAACTCGTCCCCGATCACCCCCGAGCCGGCGACGGCGTCGACGTACTCCTGCGGCATCTCGATCTCGACGACGGTCGCCCCCTGGGCCTCGAGGTCCGCCACCGCCGCGCGGACCAGGGCCGTCGTCGGCGCCTCCGCGGGCGTGACACCGAGGTACTCCGGGTTGGTGAGCAGCCCGACGGTCCGCCCCTCGAGCGCGGTCTCGTCCAGGACGTCGCGGTAGGACGCCGGCACCAGCCCCTCCGAGCGGGCCGTCACCGGGTCCTTCGGGTCGTAGCCCACCGTGGCGTCGAGGAAGATCGCCACGTCCTCCACCGTCTTGGCGATGGGCCCGCCGACGTCCTGCGTGTCGGACATCGGCGCGATCCCGTCCCTGCTCAGCAGCCCCGTCGTCGGCCGCAGCCCGACGAGGTTGTTCTGCGCGGCGGGGATGCGGATCGAGCCGCACGTGTCGGAGCCGAGACCCGCCGTCGCGAAGCTCGCCGCCACACTCGCGCCCGTGCCGCCGCTGCTGCCGCCCGGGTTGCGGGTCTGGTCGTAGGGGTTGCGCGTCTGCCCGCCCAGCGAGCTGATCGAGGTGATGCCGGCGGCGTACTCGTGCAGGTTGGTCTTGGCGATGACGATGGCGCCGGCGGCGCGCAGGCGCTCCACCTGCGTGGCGTCGTCCGCCGGCCGGAAGTCCGCGAGCGCCACCGAGCCGTTCGAGGTCGGCATGTCGCCGGTGTCGTAGTTGTCCTTGACGACGATCGGCACGCCGTGGAGCGGGCCGCGCACCGTGCCCGCCGCGCGTTCGGCGTCCAGCGCCGCCGCCTCGGCGAGGGCGTTCTCGTTGACCGTGATGACCGAGGAGAGGCCGGGCTGGTCCCCGTAGGCGTCGTCGTAGGCGGCGATGCGGGCGAGGTAGCGCTCGACGAGGGCCACCGACGACGTCTCCCCCGCCTCGAGGAGGGCGGCGGCGTCGGCCACGGTGAGCTCGACCACGGCAGGGAACGGGTCGGGCCGGACCACCACGCCGGAGGCTGCCGGGACGCTGACCCCCAGGCAGGCGATGCTCGCGGTCGCGGTCGCGGCGACGATCCGTCGCCGTGCCGGTCGGCTCGTGTCGGAAGTGCGCATGGTTCTCCTCGCTCGGACGACGCGCTGCGCGCGAGGGCCGGTGGCCCTGCCGGGACGCTAGGAGAAGCGTGTTTCGTCGCCGTTGCCCAGGCGTTTCGCCCGGTTTCGGCTCAGTCGTCGGTGCGCAGGGCACGGCGCCGGTTCTCCAGCGCCACGAGCTCGGAGAACACCTGCACCGACTCCTCGCTGTCCGGCGCGGTGCGCTGCAGGCGCCCGCGCAGGTCGGCGATCTGGCGGGTGAGGCCCATCTGGATGAGCGAGAGCAGCACCCCGCGGGCGTAGTTGCCCAGCGCCTCGGGCCGGTCCTCGGGCAACGGGGAGACGGCCAGCTCCGTGACGACACCGGCCACCGGCCCGCCGGCGTTCTCCCGCAGCATCTCGGTCCACCACGCCGCCGCGTGCCGCTCGCCCTGCTCACGGCCGCGCTCGGTGACGGCGCGGTCGAGCTCGGCGCCGTAGGTACGGGTACCGCCGGCCGCGCGGATCGCGTCGTGCACCCCGCGGTAGGCCGGGACGGTGAAGGTGTCAGGGGGGAGGTCGTCGAAGCCGGCGCCCAGCGCGAGGTGCGGGAGCTGGACGACGACCTCGAGGACCTGACGCTCCAGGCGGGCGACCGGGTCCTCCCGGCCCGGACGCGTCGAGCGACCCTGCGCGGGCCCGGGACCCGAGCCCGGACGGGACGCACCGTCGTCGCCCGGGCGACCGTTGCCGTACTGGCCCTGCGGCCGGCCCTGGTCCCGCGAGGGCGCACCGGCCACGCCCCCCTGGCCGCCCCCGGCCCGCTCGGCGGTGGCGACGGCCTGGCGCACCGTGTGCTCCTCCATGCCGAGCCACCCGGCGAGCTCGCGGGCGTACTCCGAGCGCAGCGCCCGGTCACGGATCCCGGCGACGACGGGCGCCGCGGCGCGCAGCCCGGCGACCCTCCCCTCGGCGGTGTCGAGGTTCACCCGGCGCAGCGCCGAGCGGATCGCGAACGCGAACAGCGGCTCGCGGCGCTCGACGAGGTCACGGACCGCCGCCTCCCCGCGCTGCTGACGCAGGTCGCACGGGTCCATCCCCGAGGGCTCGACGGCGACGAAGGTCTGCGAGGCGAACTTCTGGTCCTCCCCGAAGGCGCGCAGCGCGGCCTTCTGCCCGGCCTCGTCGCCGTCGAAGGTGAAGATCACCTCTCCCCCGCGCGTCGCCCCGGAGGCGAACATGAGCCCGGAGGCGGCGTCGCCGCTCTCCCCCAGGAGCCGGCGCACGATCCGCACGTGCTCCTCACCGAACGCGGTGCCGCACGTCGCGATCGCCGTCCCGATGCCGGACAGGTGCGCGGCCATGACGTCGGTGTAGCCCTCGACGACGACGACCCGCTTCTCCTTGGCGATCGCCCGCTTCGCGAGGTCGATGCCGTAGAGCACCGAGGACTTCTTGTAGATCTGCGTCTCGGGGGTGTTGAGGTACTTGGGGCCCTGGTCGTCCTCGGACAGGCGACGCGCGCCGAACCCGATCGTCTCCCCGGTGACGTCGCGGATCGGCCACACGAGCCGCCCGCGGAACCGGTCGTACACGCCCCGGTTGCCCTGGCTCACCAGGCCGGAGGCGATGAGCTCGGGCTCGGTGAAGCCGCGCCCACGCAGGTGGCGCAGGAGGTGGTCCCACCCGGCGGGCGCGAAGCCGACGCCGAAGGTCGCCGCCGCCTCCTCGGTGAAGCTGCGCTCGGCGAGGAACCGGCGGCCGAGCTGGGCCTGCGGGGTGAGCAGCTGCTCCCGGTAGAACTCCTCGGCCACGCGGTGCGCCTCGACGAGCCGCTGACGTCGGCCGTGGTCCCCGCCCGGACGCGCCGGCCCGCTGCCCTCCTCGTAGCGCAGCTGGACGCCCGTGCGGTTGGCGAGGTACTCCACCGCCTCGGCGAAGCTCAGGCCGTCGAGCTTCTGGACGAAGGAGATGACGTCCCCGCCCTCGTCGCAGCCGAAGCAGTGCCACAGGCCCAGCTGGGGCCGCACGTGGAAGCTGGGGGTGCGCTCGTCGTGGAAGGGGCACAGGCCCTTCATCGACCCGACGCCCGCCTGGCGCAGCGTCACGTGGGCGCCGACGACCTCCTCGATGCGGGCGCGCTCGCGGACGGTCGCGATGTCCTCCCGCTTGATCAGGCCTGCCACGCCCCGAGTCTAGGTGCTCGGCGAGCCGTTCCGGCCGTCCTCCACCGTCACCTGCCGCACAGCCGGGCGTGCCACGCCTGGGCGCTGTGGTCGGTGAGCGAGGCGACCTGGTCGACGACGACGCGCAGCCGGGCGCCGTCGTCGGGCGCCGCGTGCCAGTCGGCGACGAACATGGGCTCGAGGGCGTCCGGACCGGCGTCGAGCAGCGCCTCGGTGATCTCGGTGAGCATCGTGCGCTGCTGGCGGTAGACCGGCTCGTGCTCGCGCGGGGCCATGACGTAGTGGGCGGTCGCCCCCTTGAGGACGACGATCTCGGCGAGCGTGTCGGCGGGCACGACGAGACCGGCCTCGTACCGGGTGAGCGGGCCGGTGCCGTGCTTCTCGCGCGTCGCGTCGTGGGCGGCGTTGCAGAAGCGGCCGATGAGCTGGCTCGTCATGTCCTTGAGTGCGGCGCGGTCGCTCCGGGACTCACTGAAGGACTCCAGCCACACCGGCAGGGCGACGAGCCGCTCGAGGGCCGCCCCGAGCTGGTCGTCGGAGACCGCCGGGTTGTACCACTGGCGCGTCTGGGCGACGACGGCGCGCTGCTGGTCGGCGCGGCGCAGCAGCGCGAGGTCGATCCGCCCGCCGACGACGGCGTCCTCGACGTCGTGCACCGAGTAGGAGATGTCGTCGGCCAGGTCCATGACCTGACCCTCCATGGGCAGCCGCCGCTCGGGCGCCCCCTCGCGCATCCATGTGAAGACCGGCAGGTCGTCGGCGTAGACGCCGAACTTGCGCGACGGGCGCCCGCCGGGCTTCTTCGGGGCCTCCTCGGCCGTCCACGGGTACTTCGTCGCGGCGTCGAGGCTCGCCCGGGTGAGGTTGAGGCCCACCGGCGAGCCGTCGTCGGTGAAGGTCTTGGGCTCGAGGCGGGTGAGCAGCCGCAGCGTCTGGGCGTTGCCCTCGAACCCGCCGATGCCGGCGGCCGCCTCGTCCAGCGCCCGCTCCCCGTTGTGCCCGAAGGGCGGGTGGCCGAGGTCGTGGGCCAGGCACGCCGTGTCGACGACGTCCGGGTCGCAGCCCAGCGCCTTGCCGAGCTCGCGGCCCACCTGGGCGACCTCGAGGGAGTGGGTGAGCCGGGTGCGCACGAAGTCGTCGCTCGAGGGCCCCAGCACCTGGGTCTTGGCGCCGAGGCGCCGCAGCGCCGAGGAGTGCACGACGCGGGCACGGTCCCGCTCGAAGGCGGTCCGGCCCGGGTTCTTCGGCTCTTCCTGCCACCACCGCTCACGGTCGGCGGCGTCGTACGGCGCGCGCTCCACATCGACTGCCACGCTCCGCAGCCTAGTGCGCGCACGGCCGGCCGCGGGGCAGCCGCGGCCGGCCGGCCCTCACGCGAGGGAGAGGAAGAGCTTCTGGAGCTTCTGGACGTCGAGGGTCTCCTCGCCGTCGGACTCCACGAGGCACTGCCTCATGCCCGAGGCGATGATCGCGAACCCCGCCCGGTCCAGGGCCTTGGACAGCGCCGCGATCTGGGTGACGACGTCCTCGCACTCCCGGCCCTCCTCGAGCATGCGGATCACGCCCGCGAGCTGGCCCTGCGCCCGCTTGAGCCGGTTGACGACCTTGCCCATCTCGCCGGGGTCGAGCTTCATCGCGCCTCCTTGGTCAGGTCCGCGAACGCTACCCGGGGCCGGGGCCCGTGGGAGTCGTCCGCGGACGGGTCGCTCGCCGGGTCAGGCACCCGACGTCGCGTCCTGCTCGGCCAGCTCCTCGCGGACCTTGTCCATGTCGAGGCCGCGGACCGCGGCGATGACCTCCTCCAGCGCCGGCGCGGGCAGCGCGCCGGGCTGGGCGAAGACGAGGATCCCGTCCCGGAACGCCATGAGCGTGGGGATGGAGGTGATGGCGGCCTGCGCCGCGAGGCCCTGCTCGGCCTCGGTGTCGACCTTGGCGAAGACGATGTCCTCGTGGGCCTCGGCGGCCTTGTCGTACACCGGGGCGAACATGCGGCACGGGCCGCACCAGGACGCCCACCAGTCGACGAGGACGATGCCGTCGCGGGAGATGGTCTCGGTGAAGGTGTCGGCGGTGAGGTCGACGGTGCTCATGGGGTGCTCCTTGGTCTGGGTGGGCGGGTGCGCGGGCAGGTCACTCGCAGGTGCACCGGTCCTGCGGCTCGACCTGGGCCATGACCTCCTCGGCGTGCACCCCGCAGCCGGTCCAGGTGGTCTTGCCGCAGGTGGCGCATCGAATGGGGCTGCACATGGTCGTTCTCCTCGGGGTGGGGGTGACGGGGTCGGGACGAGGGGTCAGGCAAGGGCGGGGGCCACGACGGCGTCGGGCCGCAGCGCGCTGAGGGTGAGCCAGCCGCCGGAGAGGTTCCGCGCGTCGATGCCCTCGCCGCGCAGGATCCGGGTGGCCAGGTAGGAGCGCACGCCGCTGGCGCAGTGCACGGACACGGGCCGGCCGGCGGCTGCGGCGCGCACCTCGTCCAGGCGCCCGCGCAGCTCGGTGTGCGGGATGAGCAGGGCACCCTCGAGGTGCCCGGCGGCGTGCTCCTGCGGCGAGCGGACGTCGAGGACGAGGCTGGTGGCGCGCACGTCGTCGAGGTCGCCCGGCTGCCACTGCGGCATGGTGCCGTCCAGGACGTTCTGGGCGACGAAGCCGAGCATGTTGACCGGGTCCTTGGCCGAGCCGTAGGGCGGGGCGTAGGCGAGCTCGAGCTCGGCGAGGTCGTCGGCGCCCATGTCGGCGCGGATGGCGGTGGCGAGGACGTCGATGCGCTTGTCCACCCCGGCCCGGCCCACGGCCTGGGCACCGAGGAGGCGCCCGTCGGGGGCGAAGCTCGCGACGATGTGGACCTGCTCGGCGCCCGGGAAGTACCCGGCGTGGTGGCCCGGGTGGACCCGGACGACCTCGTGGTCGATCCCCGCGAACCGCAGCGCGGCCTGGTTCGCGCCGGTGACGGCGGCGGTGAGGCCGAAGAGACGCAGGATCGCGGTACCGAGCACCGGCTGCTGGGGGGTGGTGCGGTGGCCGCAGATCGAGTCGGCGGCGCGCCGGCCCTGCCGGTTCGCCGGTCCGGCGAGCGGCACGGGGCCGACGGCGCCGGTGACGGCCTGACGGACCTCGACGGCGTCGCCGACGGCCCAGATGTGCGGGTCGGAGGTGCGTTGGTCGGCATCGACGCGGATCGCGCCGCGCGGGCCGAGCTCCAGGCCCGCCTGCTCGGCGAGCGTGCTCGCCGGACGCACCCCGACGTTGACGACGACGAGGTCGGCGGGCAGCACGGTGCCGTCGGAGAGGGCGACCGTCGCGGCGCCGTCCGGCGTACCGGTGACGGCGTCGGCGGACACGCCCAGGTGCAGCCCGACGCCGTGCGCGGTGAGCTCTGCGGCCAGGAGCGGGGCGAGCTCGGGGTCCAGGGGCGGGAGGACGTGGTCGGCGAGCTCGACGAGCTCGACCTCCAGCCCGCGCCGCACGAGCGCCTCCACGGCCTCGAGCCCGATGAAGCCGGCACCGAGGACGACGGCGCGGGGCGCACGGCCCTCGGGGCGCGAGCCGAGCAGCTCGGCGACCGCCGACTCGATCGCGTCGAGGTCGGGCACCGTACGCAGGGAGTGGACCACCGGGTGGTCCAGGCCCTCGATCGGCGGGCGGACAGCGACGGCGCCCGGGGCGAGGAGGAGCGCGTCGTAGGACAGCTCGGAGGTCCCGTCGGGCCCGTCCACGGTGACCGCGCGGGCGGCGCGGTCGATCGCGGTCACCCGGTGGCCGGTGCGCACGTCGAGGTCCAGCGTGCGGGCGAGGGACTCGGGGGTGTGGAGGAGCAGGTCCTCGCGCCGGCCGATCTCGCCGGACAGGTGGTAGGGCAGGCCGCAGTTCGCGAAGCTCACGTACCGGCCCTGCTCGAGGACGATGATCTCGGCGTGCTCGTCGAGACGCCGGGCGCGGGCCGCGGCGCTCATGCCACCCGCCACGCCTCCGACGACGACGATGCGCCGGCTCGCGCTCATCAGCGCACCACCCCGCCGGCGCGCTGCCACGCGGCCATCCCGCCGGAGACGCTCGCGGCCTCCAGGCCGGCGTCGCGCAGCTTCTTGGCGCCCACACGGGAGCGCATGCCGCTCGCGCACACGACGAGGACAGGGCTCCTGCCCGCCAGTCGCCGGGGTGCGGTGTCGATCCTGTCGAGCGGGACGTGCAGCGCCTGCGGCGCGTGGCCCGCCTTCCACTCGTGGCTCTCGCGCACGTCGACGAGGGCGGCGCCGTCGCGCACGAGCTCGACGGCGCGCTCCGCGCTCACCGAGGTGCCGAGGGCGCCGTCGTCCTTGCCGCGGCACAGGAGGGAGCGGAGCCTGTTCGCGAATCCAGTGGTGCTCATGGCACCAACTTATACCCCCGGGGGTATCGTGCGCCAGTGACGCCGGCGACACCCCGGTTCGACAACGCGCCGGGCGGCACGGCACAGTCCACCCGTGACCACACCCTCCCCCTGGCTCACCGCACCGGTGATCACCGGGGCCCTCGTGACCCTGCGCCCCTACGAGCCCGCCGACCTCCCCCACGTGCTCGAGGCCCTGGCCGACCCCGAGGTCGCCCGCCTCACCGGCAGCGTCCACAGCGACGAGGAGGCGAGCCGGCCCGACGTCGACGTCGACCACGTCCGCGAGTGGTACGAGGGGCTGGCCGCCCGCGACGGCCGACTCGACCTCATGGTCGTCGACAACGCGACCGGGACCTGGGCCGGCGAGGTCGTCCTCAACGACTGGGACCCCGAGAACGAGACGTGCAACTTCCGCGTCCTCCTCGGGCCGGGCGGGCGCGACCGCGGGCTGGGCACCGAGGCCACCCGCCTCCTGCTCGACCACGCCTTCAGCCACCTGCCCCTCCACCGCATCTCCCTCGGCGTCTACGCCTTCAACCCGCGCGCGCAGCACGTCTACGAGAAGGTCGGCTTCGTCCTCGAGGGCCGGGAGCGCGACGCGCTGCGCTACGGCGGTGCGCGGGTCGACCAGCTCGTCATGTCCGTCCTGCGCCCGGAGTGGAGGGCCCGCCAGGAGACGGGAGCCCGCCAGGAGACGGGAGCCTGACCGGGTGCGAGAATGGGCGCCATGACCGCCCCCAGCCCACCGACGGGCGTCGCGACCGCCGCGGGGCCGGTGACCACTCGCATGGTCCACCGCGCCTCACGCGGACACCAGGAGTGGTGGCGCTACGCCGTCGTCTACGTCAACGAGCCGCCGCTCCTGGGCGCCGTCGCCACGGAGCAGGACGTCGCCCAGCGCATCGCGCAGCTGCGCCGCGTCTCCCGGCTCGGCGTCCAGGCCATCCGCATCGGCTGCCCGCCCCTGCCCGGTGAGGCGGGAGAAGGCGTCGTCGCCGCCGTCGACGAGCTGCTGAAGCGGGCCCGGCGCACCGGCCTGCGCGTCATCCTGCGCGTCGACCCCCTCGACCCGCGCGACGAGGCGTGCGCCCGGTTCTGGCTCAGTCGCGGCGCCGACGGCCTGGACCTCGGCCCCGTCCAGGAGTCCGCCCCGGTCTCCCACGCCCGCTACCGCGAGCTGCACGCCCTGCTCGCCGAGCACGCCCGCACCGAGGACCCGATCCTCTCCACACGCCTCGCCCCCGCAGTACAGGCCCGCGCCGCCGACATGCTCCACGAGGACTGGCTGCACCACCTCGTCGACGCAGACCTGCTCCACGTCGCCAGCCCGTCCGAGCTCATCGCCTCGGTGACCGCGAGCCTGCGCATCCGCGACGCTCTCGGGACCGCCGGTGCCTGGCTCGTGCCCGACGTCGCCGAGGCGGGCACCCCGCTGCTGGCGCTCAGCGGCGCGCTCGTCGTCCTCGCCATGCCCGGCGCCGTCTACCTGCGCCAGGGCATCGAGCTCGGCCTGCCGGTGAAGACGTCGCCCGAGCGGGACGACGCCCGGGTCGCGCGGGCCGCGGAGCTGCTGGAGGAGCAGCGCGGCGTACCCGGCACCCCCTACGAGACGATCCGCGCGGCACTGCGGCTGCGCTCGGACCACCGCCTCGGCCTCGCCCCGCTCGCGTGGGTCGAGGAGCTCGGCGGCCCCGTGCCCGCGCAGGTGCTCAGCTTCCTCTGCGGCGACATCCTCGTCGTCGTCAACCTCGGCGAGGAGGACCTTCCGCTGCCCGAGGACCGCGAGGTGCTCCTCGCGTCCGGTCCGCTCGCCGTCGGCCCGGGCGCCCGGCAGAACCTGCCGCGGCACACCGCCGTGTGGATGTGGCAGGAGCCCCGGCCGCCCGTGCGCGACCCCCGCGCCCGGCGGTAGCCCGCCCGCGGAACTCCGCTCTCGCGCGGAAGTCGGCTCTCGCGCGGAAGTCGGCTCTCGCGCGGAAGTCGGCTCTCGCGCGGAAGTCGGCTCTCGCGCGGAA